>JBFEIF010000038.1:0-19044 GCA_041553795.1 Sulfurimonadaceae bacterium | reverse complement strand
AGTTCGTATTTTTCGGTAATGTGTTTGAAGGTCTGTTTGTAGATGTTCGAAGCTACTTTGCGTTCTTCGGCGACCAGGGTCTTGAGGACAAACTGATGGTGGAAATATCCCATGTACAAGAAGACTGCTGTGATGAAACTGATGAGGCTTAAAAGTATGACGAATATGCGTTTTGAAGCAATGGTGATTTCCAACGAGCAAGACCTTGTTTTAAAATACAGACCATGAAGTGTCTAATAAGTTTGATTATACCTTCTTGAGATGAATTATTATGAATAAAAATGAATAAATCATCATATTTTTAAAATCAGGTAACACCAAGGGTCTAAAAGTCTTTGATATAGAGAATACTCACACCCTGTCCTGTCTCATGTACATCGATATCAATGCGTATAGATCTGCTGAGACTGTACTGCAGGATCACACTTGAGATGGTGTCGTTTTTGTAGACGACTCTGACATCCTTGCTAAAGCGTGTTCCGATCTCATATCCGAGGGTCCCCTCTTCATTAGTCAGGATGTTCAGAGTGTCGATGTTGACGCCGGCTGTCTCATTGAATATCTGTTTCAATCCGGTTGCCAATAGCAAAGAACTTGCGGCAGAGCTTGCCGTTTGTCCAGGGGAAGTCTCAAAGACTGAAGAGGCCTTTTCGCCAAACAGCAGGTAGGACATGATGTCATTTTGGCTCATCGCCGGTTTTGAGGAGAAGATGATAATAGGGGCACTGAGTGTATTGGTGACAAAGATCTCAATATCGATTGAGTCAAGCGTATAGTGGTGCAGGTTTAGGTTCAAGTAGGGATTGAGCGGAGTCGCCCCCCTGAAGTAGACCTCACTTTTGTCGAACGCGAATGACTTGCCGCTTCCTTTGACTTCGCCTTCTTCTATAATCACCATACCGTAAAGAGCCAAAGAAGTGTTAAGATCCTGCCACAGAAGGATGTCAGGGTTGAGACGGATATCTATCCCCCTTGTCTTGTAGCTAAGAGGAGAAAGCGAGGTCAGATGGATGTTGACAAGACGTTTGGACTCTTTTTTCGGACCTATGTCCTGCAAGATGATAATATCGTCCGAGATAGTGTAGCTCTTGGTCGGCTCATAGCTGATAATGCCGTCTATGAGGACCAGGCCTCCTTCTATCTTCTGCGTCCCGTCACTAGAGAGGGTAGCATTGATATCAGCTTTGAGTGTGAGATTCCCTTCTTTTCCCTCATAATGGAAGGTGTCACTCTTTAGGCGGAGTTCGCCTTGCATGAGAGAAGGATTCAGAGTACCTGTCAAAAGAAGCTTGTCATAGATCCAAAACTCCTTGAAGAGGATATTTCCCTTATCGTCAAGTGAGAGCGTCGAAGGCCGTTCTGAATAGACCTTGTGATCCATCAGGTTAAGACTGTAGCGGTCGATGCTAAGATTTTTATCTTCAAGAGTGGACTCAAGATAAAGGTCTTCACCTTTATAAAGGGTCTGAGAATCAGGCCTTATAAGGTACCAGGGAAGATGCAATCGGCTTTTTAGAATGAGATCTTTCGAAAAGTCAACAGTGGTATTGATATCGGCCTGTGCATCAAAGAAAACAGCTTCTTTCTCATCCCTCAGTTCAAACTCTTTGACAAAGGCATCAACCGAGGGTATTCTGGCTGAGACCTTCAAGGCCGAGACTCCTCCGTCTGAGACCTTTCCTGTCGCACTCAGACTTCCTGAACCGAGGTTTCCAAAACCATGCAGCTGTGTCCCTTTTTTAATGATCTGTAACTGCAGTTTCTTGGCATCAAGACCGAGTGTGCTCTTTGCCTCCTTAGTACGATAGTCGATCTTTACAGGAGAAAACTTTTCAAGAGGGAAAGGTGACAAGAGGGCATGCTCTCTGTTCGGACGGACAAGAGCCTTGAAGACCTGTCCGGCGCTATCTGCTCTATAGTCCCCTTTTAGCGTGCCGAAAGGAGTGTTCACTTCAACCTTTCCTTTGAGTGAAAAGGGCGCGGTGTGCAGGAGGGCATCGCTTTTGAAAGAGAGAAACTCATCTCTGATAGTTTCAGGTGCCTCGGAGAGAAAAGAAAGCGAAAGACGCTTGCTGTGTGCCTGAACTGCAAACTTCTCATAATCCTTACTCTGTACCTGAAGTTCTATCTCGCCGGCCTTGAGATGGCCCTTCAAGGCATCCGCATTCCCGGATATGACCGCTTCAATCTTCTCAAAGGGAAGATCAAAAGGCTGTTGTACAAGATGGGCGTTTAATCGGGTAGTGTAGTCGCCCTCAAATGTGAAAAGGGCAGTCTGAAGGACTTTTGCCTCAAAACCGTTTGAAGCAATACGATAGCGTGCCTCGGCATCAAATGAACCTTCTTTGTAGAGATAGCTGAGGTTGATGTCTACATCGTGCAGCTGGGTGTCTGCTTTTTCATTCAGGCTGATCTTCTCAAGCCGGCTCTGCAGTGATACCTTTTCTTCGTTTGCATCAAGAGTGCATGCAAAGCTCTCGGGAAGCTCCTGTATGGAAGCAAGGTATTGTTCTTTTAGGCGTGTGTCCGGAGTGATAAGCATCTGGGCACTGAGCCTGTTCTTATGGACTCTCCCGTCGATCTTTACCAAACCATAAGAAGTGTCAGCCCTGAGCAGAAGCTTTTTTACGTCAAGACTTCCGGTATAGCGGATCGCGGCTGCAGTCAGATCCAGGGTCAGCTCCTCATTGGCAGTATGGATCTGTGCCTGCTGCAGCTGCAGCTGTGAAAGAGCAAAAGAAAACATGTAGAAGGCTGTCTCATTGGGATCTCTTGGAAAATCCTCCGGACTTACCCAGAGTTTGTCAGCCTTTATCTTTTTGAGCGTTGGCGTGGGGTTCAAAAGGCCCAAGAAGGTATAACTGATCTGGAGCTTTTTTATTTTAAGCGCATTGGTATAGGCGATGTCATAAATAGTGATCCCGGAGAGAAAAGAGCCTTCGATCCGGCTGTAGTCCACACCATTTTCTTTGATATATCTGTCTGCAAGGTATTGCGTCGTCTTCGGGTGGGCAGCAATGACGATGGCCAGTGCCACTATCATGAGGAGTGAGAAAAGCAGGTAGTGAAGGATGAGATAGAGTCTCTTATTCAAAACAGCTCTCCGATATGGAAATGAAAGGCATACTGTGAAGCAGGGTCTTCTAGGTCGAACCCAAAATCAAGGGCTATGGGACCGATAGGGGTAAGATAGCGTATACCGGCACCGGCTGAGTAGTATCCCTGGTCATAATCGGGGACATCACTCCTGCCGATAAAGGTGTTGTCATTAAATAGTACGCCTCTGAAGTCGCCATAGATGCCAAAACGGTATTCGGCCGTCGCCTCAAATATGGAATCGGACCCGATCGGATCGCTGCTTGGATTGGAGGGACCGAGCTTTCGGTAGCCATAGGCGCGGTTGCTGTTCATCCCTCCGGCAAAGAAACGGTAGGAGGGAGGGATCTCACCATCATACAGGCGAAGGGAGCCGTAGTCTGCCTTAAGTGCGACAGTCGAGACTCCCAGAGGGATAATATAACCGCCTGAAAACTTGTACTTATGGTAAGAGGCGTCGGATAGCTTTGACTGCAGCGAGCCCATACCTTCCGCGCGGATAAAATGCCCCTCTTTCGGATCCAGAAGATTGTCACGGGTATCGTAGTTCCATTCCAGTTTTGGTGAAAGTACGAAAAGACTTCCTTCGGGAAAGAGGAGGGTGTCCTCACTGTCATACGTGATGGAACGGTCGAAGAGAAGACTCTCTTGGAACATATGCGGTATCTCTCTTTGTTTGAGGAAGATACCGCCAAAGAGATGCTCTTCTTTGAACCCCAGGAATTTTTCGTTTTCAAACCCGATCTCGGCACCGGTCGCATTTCGATTGGCAATGGGCATGTCGAAATTGCTTTTTACCGTCTTTCTTATCTGGGTAATGCGCGTACTGAGACTGAGCGTCTTCAGATCACTGAAGAGGTTGCGGTGTTTGATACCTGCGGAGACCATAAGTCCCTCATCACTGCTCGCTCCGATACCGGCCTGAAAGCGGATAGGTCTATCGGTCTGTGTGACGGAGACATCTACGGCGGCACTGTCTCTGTCCTGAATACGGGTGTCGATGATGGCTTTGCTGATACCTTCGTTCCCGTAAAGACTTTTGTAGCTGCGGCTGATATTCTCGGGAGCGAAAGGATCGCCTTCTTTGATGTATAAAAGAGAACGGATGATCTCGGCATCAATATCTTCAGGGGGATGGACAGTAATGGGGCCGAATCGGCATACTTCATAGGAAAGTGCCTGATAGGTGAGATAGGCCTGATTTGTCTCTATATCGATCCAGGCTTTGGCATCAAGCTGCGCATTGCAATAGCCCAGATCGGCATAAAAACGCCGGATGTCTTTTTTGCTTTTTTCAAAATCCTCGGCATCAAAGAGCGAACTCTTTTTAAAAGGGATCATGGATGCAATATCAAATTCAGATAAAAGGGTGATGTCGGCAACACGGACGGGAGTTTCTTCTTTGATGATAAGATCAATCGAATCCTCATTGACACGGTATTCTACCAGAGTGTGAAAAAAACCTTTTGAACGGTAGAAGTTTTTGAGTGTCTGTACAAACAGAGGAAGCGTCTGTTCATTGGCAAGGGGTTCTTCTTTCCAAAACTCATAGGCATAAGGTTTGTAGAGATCCAGTGCTTCGTAAAGTTCACGTTCGCTTATCTCTTTGTTTCCTTGAAAGAACAGAGCCATAGGCTCCGCATTAAGAAGTGAGACTAAGAGAAGAGACAAAAAGATTTTTGCTGGCATCTACACTCCTGATCTGTACAAAAAGATAATGTATATAAACTAATTCTAGCACAGTGTTTAGTGCATTGGGGAGTTTGCTTGCACGAATGCAAAGAAAAACACAAAAGATGCTATGATTGTAAAAAGAGGTCCTGGCTGAGGAAGCCAAATGCTCCGGGCAGTCTTGGATCGCCTTTGTCAGAAAAGGGGAACGTATGCAGTTTAAAAAAATAATCGGATTGATACTGGCAGTAGTCGCACTGCTTTTTATTGTCCAAAACCTCGCTATCGTCGAGATACAGTTTTTGTTTTGGTCCTTTTCTCTTCCGCGTGCTCTGTTTTTGCTGATGATACTTGCGATCGGTATGCTGATGGGTTGGTTGCTGCATAGCTATCTTGCCCACAGGCATGCGCAAGAATAAGCAAAATATTTCTCAAGTAGTCTGCTCTTTAGACGGATCCCTGTCGAAGTCTGTATAAGCAAGAGTGGACGCTTCACTATCTTCTACCTTCCCTGATAAGAGCGTGACTTAAGAGCGTATCCCCAGTTTTTCAAGAGTAAAGATGACGCTGTAGTAGGCGAAGACGGTCAATCCTATGGAAATGATCATGCTTGGATAAAAACTGAGACCTTTTTTGATGAGAAGGGGGAAGGCAATAAAGAGTGTCATCGACGGAGCGATAAGCCATACGATGTTGTTTGAGAACTCTACTGCTTTTGTACTCTCCTCGGTATCGATGTACATCCATGTCATTGCCAGGATGGAGACCAGAGGGATAGCTGCCAAGATCGCACCTGCCAATGAACTTCTTTTTGAGATCTCGGAGATTAGGACAATCAACAGTGCTGTAATGACCAGTTTGATTATATAGTATGCCAATGTCTTTCCTTGTTGTTTTAGATTTCGGATTATACCTTTTTCAGATGCACTTTTTGAATCCTATAGACTGTTTTTTCTTTCTTCTCTTTGTAATCAGCTTGTCGTCTTTTTGTTCTTTTTTTGTCGCTGATTTGTATTTTCTCTGTCGCTAAACGGTTCTTTTCACGTAATGAAAGCTTTCTATACTTCGTTCATATTTCAAGAGGAGTTCAAGTGAAAAAATGTTTAAGTCTAGCAGCTTCGGCGCTATTGGCAGTTTCTATGACTGGATGTGGAGGCGCTGATAATGGTGTCAACGGTGTAGATGGGGAAGACCTTACAAGCAGTATTCAGCTTGATTTTGTAGAACTGAGTGCCCCGGTGACGGATGAAGAGAAGATGGCTATCCGTACATCGACAAGCGTTACTTATGCTAACGGAAAAACAGATGCGATTGCCTTTACCAAACTGCTCTCAGCCAGTGCAGTTGACAATGGTGAGACCTTTGGTCTCTTAAAAGACCATACAGACACGCCTATCACCTACACTGACGGCAGTCCTTTTGTCTGTGACGGTGCCAACGGAAACGCTCTTGGTTCAGGATTGGACCACTCGTCAATCGTACAAAAAAACGGACGTGTCTTCATGGTAAGCCAGTTTGAGTGTGAAGTCGGTGCTATGTACGGTATGGAATTGGAACAAAGCAAAGAGGGTGCTTTATCGGTTAAGAAAGACTCTCTTGAATACATCAGCCAAGCTGACGGTTTCGGCGGATGGGTACACTGTGCCGGTATGACGACACCATGGGAATCCCACCTTGGAAGTGAAGAGTATGAGCCTAATGCAAAAGCAGTTGAGGCGACTCTTGATGCCGTGACGATGCTGACAGGGAATAAATATTATGATGAAGTGACAAAGTATTACTGGCAAGATGAGAACAATGCCAATGCTACAGCGAACAACAACCCGTATTATTACGGGTATATCCCGGAAGTAAAAGTAGATGCAAGCGCTACTGCTCCTGTATATAACTATGCAAAACACTTCAGCATGGGACGCGCTGCCTGGGAGATGGCCTATGTCATGCCGGATGAAAAGACGGCCTATCTTTCGGATGACGGGACCAACGTCGGTCTGTATATGTATGTTGCCGATGCAGCTCAGGACTTGAGTGCCGGTTCACTTTATGCGGCGAAATGGATCCAGACATCCAACGAAGGTGCCGGTGCAGCTGACCTTATGTGGATCAAACTCGGTCATGCAACGGATGCCGAGATCAAGACGATCGTAGCGGCTGAGCCTAAGTTCAGCGATATCTTCTTAAGCGAAGATGCTAATGCTTCATTTGAATGTCCTACAGCGGGCTTCACTGCCATCAACACGGCTACAGGTCTGGAGTGTCTGCAACTTAAGCCTGGTCAGGAAAAAGCGGCTGCTTTCTTAGAGACACGCAGATACGCAGCGATGCTGGGTGCTACGACAGAGTTTAGAAAAGAAGAGGGTATCACTTTTGACGCGGAACATGGCAAACTGTATGTAGCGATGAGTCAGGTCTCCAAAGGTATGGAAGACGCTACTTCATCAAGCGACAACGGCGGAAACAATGATATCCGTTTGGCAAAGAACAGCTGTGGTGCAGTCTATGCACTGGATGTCGCAGGTGCAACAGAAGTCATCTATGATAAGGCTCATAATGCAATCGGCAGCTCGTATGTCGTCAAGAACATGCACGGTGTCATCAGCGGGGCAAGTACGACTTACCCGGTAGGTTCTCCGTATGAGGCATACACCTGTTCGGTCAACGGGATCGCAAATCCGGATAATGTCACTTTCCTTGCCGGAAAGAACACGCTTGTCATAGGAGAAGACACCGGTGATCACCCGAATGATTTCGTATGGTCATATGACCTTGCAACACAGAAGTTGACGCGTATCGTCTCTACACCGTACGGTTCTGAGACAACATCTCCGTACTGGTATCAAAATATCAACGGGTTCGGATACCTAAGTCTTGTGACACAGCACCCATTCGGTGAGATCAGTGCAGGTGATGTGGACTATAGTCTGGAAGCCGTCGCGACTGAGGTTCAGAAACAATCGTCTGTAGGCGTCGTCGGACCGTTTAAAAGCTGGTAAGCATCATACCAAGAAGAGAAGATCTATTCTTCTCTTTTTATAGAGATAGTCGTTATCTTAAAAAAAAAGAGAAAAGTGCGGTGGGGAAACATGAGATATTTGGAACTACTGAGTGCTATAGTGATCAGCCTGTGTATTGCGGGGTGCGAAGACATCCATCAAAGCAGCGTGGAATATGAAAGTAACAACACGCTTTATAATACGCGTGATATAAAAGCCCTCAAGATCGATCTCGTCTCGACAACGCCTCTGAACAACAAAGCAGCCTATGTCCCCAGCCAATGCTATACAAAGACACTGGATACAGACAATATGGTCCATAATCCCTGTTACAGCTGCCATATCAACTCCCGCGAATCCAACTATGTAGATGATTACGAGTTGCAAAAGAGTCGGAGTTTTGGCGAATATACGAAGACAAACCGATTTACGAACCTGTTTAAAGACAGGAGCCCTCTGGTTACTTCGATAAGCGATGAAGAGATATCCAGCTATGTGAAGGAAGACAACTATATTCAGCACGGCAAGATACTTTTGGCTTAAAAGCTTAAGAATGTTCCAAAAGAGTGGGATGTCAATGGGGATGGGAGATGGAACGGATATATCCCGGATTGCCACTTTGACTTCGATGCAGATGGTTTTGACAGGTCTGAAGAGGGCCGCTTCTCAGGATGGAGAGCCTTCGGATATTATCCTTTTCTCGGTACTTTCTGGCCGACAAACGGAAGCACAGACGATGTCCTTATCAGGCTTCCCGAAGCATTCAGGCAAGACGCAAAGGGGAGCTATGACAGTGCGGTGTATAAACTGAACCTCAGTATCATCGAATCGCTGATCAAGAAAAAGACGATCAGCATTGACGAGACAGATGAAAGGACGTACGGGGTCGATCTGGACCAGGACGGTGTCTTGGGAGAGGCGAGAGAGGTAGTCTTTAAATGGGAACAGCCGGCTTATGATCCGGGAACGGGCAAGATAGGCGGTTTCAGCATGAGCTATGTCGGAAAAGCCAAAGCACTTTTAGCATCGAATGTCTACCTGATAGCACCCAGGCTTTATCCCAAGCATACGGAGTTTTTGCACAGTGTGCGTTACCTCGGCACTCAGAGGAACAGTTCAGATGTCGGTATGGCACGAAGGATGAAAGAACTCAGATATACGAGAAAACGTTCCTGGATACCCTATGCGGCACTCTCAAATGCGACGCTGACAGAGATCAAAGAAAAAGACACCTTCCCAGAACGTTTAAGAACGATTATCGGCAATAGCGAAAGCGGACTCTCTAACAATCTTGGATGGGTCTTTCAGGGCTTTATCGAAGATGCCAAAGGCGAACTCCGGCCCCAGAGCTACGAAGAGACGCAGTCATGCATCGGATGTCACAGCGGGATAGGCGCGATTGCCGACAGTACCTTCGCCTTCGAACGAAAGTTTGATCACAGCAGTTTCAAAAAGGGCTGGTACCATTGGACTCAGGATGAAAAAGGTTTTAAAGATATCAAAGAGCCCAAGACAGCTGACGGAAGGGATGAATATACTCTGTATCTTCAGACAAACCATTCAGGAGATGAGTTTCGAAGCAACGATGAGGTCGGAGAGAAGTTCTTTGATGAAAACGGTACTCTTAAGAAGACTGCGGTAGAGAGACTGAACAAGGATATCTCTTATCTGCTTCTGCCTTCAGCCAAAAGAGCGAGGCAGCTGAACAAAGCTTACAAGGTCATCGTTGAAGAACAGAGCTATATCTACGGCAGAGATGCACATATTAAGCCGGTGCAGAATGTATATAAAGAAGTAAAGAGGGATGAAGCTACCGGTATACGTGAACCGGTCCAATATCACTATCCTGCCGCAGAATTATTGTAAGGATCGATCGCTGATTTGGTTCCTTCCGTGTTCTTTCGCAAAATAGAGAGCCTTGTCTGCGCGTTTGAACAAGTCTGAGAAGGTGTCATTCGTCTCGAATGTACTTAATCCTATGCTGACAGTGACGCTTTTTACCGTTGGGAAAGCGGTGTTTTCTACTGCAAGCCGTAACTTTTCTGCAAATATCTTGATCTCTGAAAAATCCGTTCCCGGAGATAAGATAAGGAACTCTTCGCCTCCCCAACGTGCAAATATATCGATCTGCCGGATATTCGCCTTTATAACGTTTACCAGGCACTTTAAGACTTCATCACCCACATCGTGACCAAAATTATCATTCACGACTTTAAAGTAGTCGATGTCCAGGAGCATCAGAGAAAGCGGTGAGCTAAAGCGGCGTGAGCGTTCCGCTTCCAAAGAGAAAAGTTCTTCAAATTTATGACGATTATGGATACCCGTGAGCTTGTCAGTCGAAGCAATACTCTCCATCTCCTGATGCATCATCGTCTCCAGTGTGACATCCTTTCCACTTGAGACAAATCCGACCAGCTCGCCATGATCATCTTTCAAGGGAGTGATAGTCTTCTTCTCGTAATAGAGGTCTCCATTCTTTTTCTTATTGATCAATGTCCCGATATATGTTTCACCTCTGATGATGGTCGACCACATTGTTTTATAGAACTCATCGTCATATTTACCGGATTTCAATATTCTGGGTGTTTTGCCAAGAGCATCCTTTTTTGTATAACCGGTGTAGCGAGAAAATGCCTGATTGACATAGCTTATCTGCCCTTGTCGGTCCGTGATCAAAACGGAATCGTCGATCTGCTCGACGACTTTGGAGAGTCTGTTGATCTCTTTTCGGGAAGCTTCGATCTCACGCATATCTATCAGCATCCCCGTGATGATACCGTTGTTCAGAGTAGCACTCAGCATCACCGGGACAGGTTTGGTGTTTTTATCGTGCGCCATAAGCTCATAGTTGCTTATATGCCCCTCGTCTTGAAGCCTTTGTATGAAGGTATCTCTGTCATCAGGGGAATTATACATCTGCAGCGCGTTTTCACCGATAAATGCATCGGCTGAGTCATAGCCAAAGATCTTTGCAAGAGCAGAATTGACAAAGATGATCTTTCCGCTTAGCTCTGTACGATAGATACCGATCATCGCATTTTCAACCAGGTCCTTGTACTCTTTTTCCGACTTTTCAAGCGCTTGCTTGATCTGTATCTGTTGGCTGATATCACGTACGGAACTCAAGATATACTCCTCCCCCTCAAGGTCGATGGGTTTGGCATATATCTCTACGGGAATACGATCCCCGTTTTTACACAGATGTTCAACTGTAAAATTAAGAAAGCCCTCTTTGCACATTTTATCGTATGCTTTCTTTATCGCGTCAGGGTCGCCGTTGAGGTATTCGGGTGCATCGATATCCTTGACGCGCATCTGCAGCATCTCTTCTTTTGTGTAGCCGCGGCTCTTCCATGCATTCTCATTAAGGTATATGAACTGGCCATCCAGATCGTGGACCATGATCGAGTCCTGCACGGCATTGAAGATTTCGGCCTGCAGCAGTAAAGACTTCTCTCTTTCGTATTTTTCTGTGATGTCATGGACGATCCCGGTCATGTGTGTAGGGACACCCTTGTCATCAAATTTCAGGCTTCCTTCTTCAAGGACACGGCGTTCACTCCCATCTTTTTTGATGACCCGGTGGATCACACGGTAATCCTCTTTTTCTAGAATGGATCTCTCGACAGCATTTTTGACCAGTTCTCTGTCATCCGGATGGACATACTCAAGAAAGGCTTCATAGGTCGCTTTAAACTCTTGGGGTCTAAGTCCGAATATTCGGTAGATCTCATCTGACCACCATAAGCTATTGTTCATGATATCCAAGTCCCAATTTCCAAGATGGGCAATGGATTGGGCTTTGTTCATACTCGCAGTGATCGCAGCAAGGTTTTCTTCTCTTTTTTGAAGGAGCTTTCGGCTTTTATACATATAGCGTGCAAAGTACTGTGTTCCCAGGAATATGATCGCGATAAAGAGGTAGAGCATGACTACCATTAACTCATTATGCTTTTGAAAAAAAGTCTGCGGGATATTGATATAGCTGCTTTGAGAAGCAATTTCGGTAGGCAGTTTTATCTCGTACTTCTTTAATGCTTGAACATCAAAGATAAGGTCTGAGTGTGACTGCTGAGGCTTTGGAAGCTTTCTGTCGGGATTTAAAAGGATATCTTTAGCCATCTTTCCAGCCATCTCCCCCTGGCTTTTGCCGGTATTGGCATAGCCTCCGATGACACCTTGCTGAACGGAGCTGTCTTCGGAGCTTATGACGATGAAGTCTCCGGCATTTATAATCTCATAGATTATTTTTTTCAGAGGTATAAGTTTGTTGTCACTGTCTCTGAAACCTCCGATTGTACTCAGAAGAACGATCTTTCCCTGATAGTTTTTAAGCCGGTCCAATACGATGTCGAAGTGTTGCTCATTGAGCATTTGGACATCTTCCGTACTGTCTTTGGAAAGATTTTTTTGAAGGTATACGTGTATGGTGTCCGAGGTTGTCGACCCGTCTCCCAAGATAAAGATCTTGTCCTGGTCGGGGAAAAGTCTTTTGATCAGGCTAAGGTTTGAAAGGGTGTCTTTTTTTTCAAAGACTCCGGTGATAGCGGTTTCGTCAGTATTGTCTAGGATAGAGAGATCATCGATCCCAGAGAAGACTATTGGAGCCGAGGGAAAAAGGTATCTTCCTTTTTTGATCATAAACTTGAGTGCGTCATCATCGGTCACATAGATGAGTTTTGGCTGATAGTTTTTATATTTGCTTCTAAAGTAATGGAGGAGTTCTTTTTCATAGTCTTTATCAAAGCTTCTGCGTTTAGCATCAATATGTTCAGTCGAGTAGAGAGGGAACAGTGCGTCTCCATCGGCAAGCACGGATTTAAAACCGATATCCTGCTGCTGTGTCCAAGGGTAGCTCTCATGATAGGAATGCAGTATCAAGACAGGCGTGTCGGCCATAAGAGGATAACAAACAGTCATAAAGAGAAGGAATAGGAACTTCTTCATAAAAGACTCTCTTTCTTTTAGATAGTACTATTGATAAGGCCTGTTATATCTGACCATATGAATGAGATAATGCTACTAATATAACACCACCTGCTTAAAAGTCTGATTAAGGGATAATGTTTTGTAGCAAAGCGTGATGGAGCATAGGATAGAAATAAGAGTTTAAAAGACCGGACAAAAGGTCTTTTAAATTATCAGCAGATGAATGTTCAGAGCTTATAATAACTCCAGGTATAAGCAGACCCCAAAAAAACTCAAAGGCAGCCCCGTTTTATTGGCAAGGCTATTTCGACTTCAGTTTTTCGATCAGGTCTTTATGTTTGTTGACTTTGTAATTGGAAAGTCCGGATTCTCTTGCAACCGAGGCCAGTGATATGCGGCTTTTGGATTTTTTAAGAGTCTTTACAGCTGTGATGATCATCTCTTCGTCAGTCGGATCGACTTCAACCGTACCATCAGCAGTGATCTCGATGTGTTCTGAATGCGACAGCTCTTCTTCACGTATGACATTCTCTGTCTGTTCCGTATGCAACTGTTCTTCGCATTCCTCCTTATCCTTAGCCATGTACATTTTCATAACGACAGCACCCACAGCGACACCAATTAAAAAGCTGACAAAACCCATTACTTATCCTTATATTTATAATATCGATATTGTAGCATAATGAATTGACAATAGCTTTTGACACAAACAGGAAATGGATACAGTAATACGTGGGCAAGTGCTCTTGCTGCACGTCTAAGGAGAATGAAGCGGTAGAGTCTCTAGGGAATAGGGAAAAAAAGGATTGTAATATGATGCTATCCCTTAGATCACAAGTGAACCATACGAACAGATCTATTTAAAGACCTTATACCTGATTGTAAAAAAAACAGTATAAGGCCCGCTGAGCATTGACACTTTATTCGAAGTGAAAGATAAAGCTTACTCTGATGCCAAAGTAATTATCTTACTCGCCATTCTCTTCATCTTTTGCCATCTCTGCACGTATTTGGTCCATATCAAGTCCCTTGACGTGATCGATGAGCTTGCCAAAGGCTTCTTCAGGCAGCATGCCTCCTTGATTAAGCAGGATGATACCATCTCTGACGACCATCAGTGTTGGGATCGAATGAATACCATACTGTGCTGCGAGAGCCTGTTGCTCTTCAGTATTGACCTTGGCAAAGGTGATGTCAGGGTTGTTTTCTGCCACCTTCTCAAAAATAGGGGCAAACATTTTACAGGGACCACACCATTCTGCCCAAAAATCGATAATGACTATTTCATTATTATCAAGTGTTTCGTTAAAGTCTTTTGTCGTTAGATCTAAATATGCCATACGCTCTCCTTATATAATTGAAAGAAGTATAGCATAGGGATTGTTTTTCTTCAATTAACACTATGATTTAGATAAGTTATAGTTATGATGAAAGCAGCCGGGCAGTAGCCCCTTGGGAGAGAGTGCTAGAAGTTATAAAACTCTCTGATCTAAAATGAAATCGACTAAGACATGCACAATAAGCTGTATACTTTGATCTGCATCGACACAGAAGAGTGCCTGATCCTTATAGATATTGATCCGCTCATCGAACAAAGCCTTTGCCCTTGTCTCATCATGAAACAGAGGCCGTTTATCACGCTCCTCTTTGGGCAAGCGGTTGAGTATGACATGAAACCCTGTCTCTATATAAATAATAAGAGACTTTTGCGGTATCGAACAATAGATGGGAAGTCCGCCGCCTGTAGAGATCACCTGTCCCGTCTTTTGAGTCAGCTCATTAATACATTTTTGTTCAAGAGCACGAAAGTGCTCCTCTCCCTTGTTTTCAAAAATTTCAGAGATACTGCTCCCTTGCTCTTTTTCAATAATGTTATCAACATCCATAAATTTTTTCTGCAGCTGTCTTGCCAGGATTTTACCTACACTGGTCTTTCCGCATCCCATAAAGCCTATTAATACTATGTTGTCATATATCAAGGTGTTCCCCTTTTGTTATTTTCATTAATCTATATTCAAGAACTGTATCAAGTCTTGCAAGGACTTGATAATAGTTTTTAAGAACGGCATCCATGCCTCTTATACGGTGGTCTAAAATTTGATCGATAGATAAAAGCTCAGATCAAAATGATTGTCGTTGGCAAGGTACTTGTTTTTGTTGTAGATCGCAAAGGGCGGTTTGGTCGTTGTCTCATATTCGCTGTTTGGCAACCATTCATTATAAAGCCAATGCATGAACTTCAGGAAGTCGCCATCCATCCCTGTGATGTCAAACTTGGCATAAATACCGTCTGAGATATTGAATTTTGGCAATCTCTGGTCTTTAGGTATATCTTTATCATTGACTTCTATACAGGCAACGTATTGGCACTCATCCAAATGGGTCACAACCGGGTTGTCATGAAAGAGTGCTATGTGTTTATAGTCCGTTATATTATTGCTGTAGGTCCATGTCTGGATCTTTTGCCAGGTCTGTTTGATCTCATCGTTATAGCCATTGTGACGGATGTAATAGGCCTCAATAGGCGGCATCTTTACAATACTGGCTTCGATGTCATTATAGTTTGCATTGGATGCTTTTGCTTTTTGGGACTCTTCCAATATCTGTTTTGAGTATTTCTTATATCCGCCTTTTCTCCATTCCGTAGGCGTCACCAGAAACCTCTCTTTGAATACCCGGATAAAGGATGTCTGTGAACTGTATCCGCATAATGCGGCTATCTCTGTGATGGTAGAGTATTTGTTCGTCAGCAAGAGTGAAGATGCTTTTTGCAGTCGTATGGATTTGATGCTCTCATAGATATTTCTGCCAAAGATCTCTTTGAATATCTTGTGCATGTAGAACTTGCTTAGATTAAAGCTTTCGGCAAGTTCATCCAAATTGATGTCTATATCTATGTTGGTATAGATATAGAAGAGTATGTCGTTGGATATTTTAGTCTTTTTATTTAGGGTTTCTCTTTTCATAGTAGGCATATTATAACAAAAAAAGAGGAAACAAGTAGTATATAAAGTTATTTTATAAAACAATAACAGTAATTATTTAGGACAATAATAGATAACTAATGGAGCAAGACAAGTGAAGAGATATTTTTTGAAAGCAACTAAAATTTCGTATATCAAATTAACTGGAGCAGACTATGAAAAAAATATCCAAAGTCTTGATCGCCAATAGAGGCGAAATTGCTTTAAGAATCATTAGAGCTTGCAAAGAGCTGGAAATAAAAAGTGTCGTCGTGTTTTCTGAGGTTGATGTAGAAGGTGTATGGGTGAGAAAAGCGGATGAGTGTTATCCGATCATGGGAAACCCTGTCGAAGCCTATCTGAATTATGAACGTATCATATCTATAGCGAAAAAAGCAGAGTGCGATGCTATCCACCCCGGATATGGTTTTTTGTCTGAAAGTGCAGAGTTCGCACGGGCCTGTAATGAGAACGGGATCACATTTATCGGACCCAAGCCTGAGCATATAGAACTCTTTGGCGACAAGATGGCGTCAAAAGTCGCGATGAAAAAGATAGGTGTCCCTGTACTCGAAGGAACAGATACTCCTATAGTAGATAAAAAAGAGGGTGAGGCGATCGCAAAAGAGATCGGTTTCCCGGTTATCATTAAAGCTGCTTTTGGCGGCGGCGGCCGCGGTATGAGAATCGTCAAGAATGCCAAAGATTTTTCCAGTATGTTTGAGTCTGCAACGAATGAGGCTGTGAAGTACTTTGGAAAAGGCGATGTCTTTATAGAGAAGTATGTCGAAAACCCAAGGCATATAGAGGTCCAGATCGTTGCAGACAGCTATGGAAATGTGGTCCATCTGGGTGAAAGAGACTGCTCTATTCAAAGACGCCATCAAAAAGTCATAGAGATCGCCCCTTCACCAAGATTAAACGACGCGGTCAGAAAAGAGCTCTACAGGGTCTCGACAAAAGCGATGTTCAGATTGGGCTATGAAAGTGTCGGAACAGTCGAGTTCTTAGTCGATGAAGATGACAATATCTATTTTATAGAGATGAACACAAGAGTCCAGGTCGAGCATCCTGTAACGGAAGTCATATCCGGAGTGGATATTATCCAAAGGATGATAGAGATCGCTGACGGCGACAGATTGCAGTTCTTGCAGGAGGAGATAAAGTTTCGCGGATATGCGATCGAGTTCAGGATCAATTCTGAAGACCCGCAAAACAACTTTATGCCTTCTTGCGGGACCATCACAAACTATCTGACTCCCGGCGGACCTGGTGTAAGGATAGACTCGAGTCTGTATGAAGGGTATGAGACACCTTCCAACTACGACTCTATGATCGGAAAACTCATCGTTTCGGCACTGGACTGGGAAGGTGCCGTCAAAAAGGCCAAACGCGCCTTGGATGAATACAATATAGACGGGCTTAAGACAAATATCTCGCTTCACAGAGAGATAGTCAGAGATGAAGACTTTAAGAGCGGCAAGTTCAATACCGGTTTTCTGGATAAAAAGATGGAAGCCTTCAACCTTAATGCCAAATCTTCACTCGAAGATGAGAAGAAGAAGATCTCGTTTTTATCGAATATGATCAATAAGATCAAAGAGCATAAACTGACAACAAGGAGTTAATATGGGTGCGATTCCAAAAAACAACTTAACAGGGAATTACTGTACAAACAGGATAAAACCTTCCTTGCTTCGAGATGTCAAAACGGAAGCTTTGCTTGTCTTTGCCCGAACAGCCCTGGAGAGATATTTTGCCCAGATAGATCAAGCGAATATGCAGAGTGTCTCTGAGACAGACACGGAAGCTGCTTATGTCTATGATACTCTGAAAAGATTTCTTGCACAGCTTCAATCCTGTGTTGTCAATGCAGACTATCTGATCAATGTCGTCCATAATGCACAAAGAGATCCTGCGTTTAGAATACTCAAGAAACAGGAAGAGCCCCTAATGGACTATTACGACATCATGGCGCAAAGAGTCAGGACCCATTTCAATGGAGAGTTTGTCTATTTGCCTGTGTTCTTAGTCGTTTGTGTACTGGCAGAGTGGGTGCTCGGAGAAGAAAAATCTACGCATATCTATCCGTTTTTGGATGAAATAGACTTTTTAGAGCTTATAGGAAAGTTTGAAGACAACAGAGAGCACTTCTATCAAGATAATGAGTGCAAGATAAGTGAAATCCACGAACTCTCTTTTAAGATCATTGAAAAGTTGAAGAACCATAGATACAAAGCAAATAAAAACAGGGTCTCGAAGAGTAGACGAAAGTCGCCGAGGCGTTGAAAAACAATGAAAAGTCAAGTAGAGATCTCAACAAATGATTTCTACAGATACTGAAGTCTATTTGTTAGTATCTGAACGTTCATCAAGGAGTTGTAAAAATGAACATCGACCTCATATTGCAGAATATGTTAAACCCCCCAGTCTTATTCTTTTTTTTAGGGATGCTTGCTGTCTTCTTTAAATCCGAATTGTCAATTCCGCAGCCTTTGCCAAAACTGTTTTCGCTCTACTTGCTGATAGCGATTGGCTTGCATGGCGGCTATGAGTTGTCTCATAGCGGGTTTGATTTTTATATTTTTAAAGCGCTTCTTCTGGCGGTATTTATGTCCTTGCTTGTTCCAGTCTATAGTTTCTTCATCCTAAAAAGAAAGATCGACACCTACAATGCGATTGCCATTGCTGCTACTTTCGGATCGATCAGTGCCGTCACCTTTATTACGGGTATTACCTACCTTCAAACGATAGGCATAGAGTACGGCGGGTTTATGGTCGCTTCTATGGCATTGATGGAGTCGCCGGCTATTGTTATCGGTCTGATCTTTGCAGCATTCTTTGTCAAAGACTCGAATGCCGAGACAGGAGAAAAGACTGACTGGAAAGAGATATTCAGAGAAGCTTTTTTGAACCCTTCGGTCTTTCTTTTAGTGGGAGCACTGATTATCGGGATCTTGACAGGAGAGAAAGGCTGGACGTCGATGCAGCCGCTGTTTGGCAACCTGTTTAAGGGATTCCTCGCATTTTTTCTCTTGGACATGGGCCTTGTCGCAGCCAGAAAGATCCATGAACTTAGAAAGGTCGGCTTCTTTCTGATCGCCTTTGCCCTTATCATGCCAACGATCAATGCCTCTGTGGCAGCCGGTTTGGCGTACTTCTTCGAAGTATCAAAAGGGGATGCCTTCTTGTTGGCCCTCTTAAGTGCCAGTGCCTCATATATTGCCGTACCTGCAGCAATGAGACTCTCGGTCCCTCAAGCAAATCCGGGTATCTATCTGCCTCTGAGTCTGGCCGTCACCTTTCCTTTTAATATCTCATTAGGGATACCGCTATACTATTTTATTATAAACACATTGTGGGGATAAGATTATGAAAAATATGAAAAAAGT
>JBFEIF010000037.1:0-19226 GCA_041553795.1 Sulfurimonadaceae bacterium | reverse complement strand
TTTTAAAGTTTTTTTCAAGAAAATTTAAAATTTCTTTCAGTAAACTTTAACATTACTGACTGAAACACGGCAGTTAGGGAGAATATCAGGTTTAGTGATCTTGATTTGCAGTCGTCTGGTCAATGGAAAGCTTTGGGAAATAATAGTAAAAAGTTCGTTTAAGGCTGTCTCAAGAAGTTCATATTTTTTTTCCTGCAGATGTGCTTCGATGAGGCTTGCAACTTCCGCATAGTTAATAAACTTTTCCTGATAATCATAGTCCAAAATAAGATTGATGATGAGCGTTTGAGGATTGTGACGTTCAAAATCCAGAAGACCTATAATACACTTAAAGCTTAGGTCTTCGATGTGTATCGTCATTTAGATGACTTTCTTCTCTTCACCCTGTACAAGTCGGATGATGTTAGGAATGTGTTTGTAAATGATGATAAAGGCGATTATCAGAACCGGTGCATGCGGCATCTCAGGATGGATAACAAAAGATGCGATGACAAGTGAGACAAGTGCTATCAGCGATGAGAGGGATGAAATCTTCAGTGCCTTTGCCATGATAAACCAGACGATAAGAGCGATACCAGTTTCCATTGGAAGCATCAGTACAAGTACGCCTAATCCTGTCGCAACACCTTTTCCGCCTTCAAACCAGAGGTAAATACTAAAACAGTGGCCGATGACTGCCAGAACGGCAATAGCCCATAAGGTCGATTCAGGCATTTGAAGCAAAATAGCGAATACAAGGACGAACATACCTTTGATCGCATCCAATGCCAAAGTAGCGGCTCCCAGCTTTTTAGCCAGTGCCGGATTGGTCTCTTTGACAACACGAAGGACATTTGTCGCGCCGATACTGCGTGATCCAGACTCTTTGATGTTGACTCCGGCGACCAGCTTGGCTAAGATAAGTCCGAAGGGAATTGATCCTATAAGGTAGGCTGCCAGATAAAATTGACCGTTGGTGTTAAAGAGAAATTCCATGTTTTTCCAGTTCGACCTTAAATAAAAAGGTCAGTGAGATTCGTTGGCGAAAGTGTAGTGAAAAATTTGTTATACTTGCATTAATTATTATCAATATATGAAATCAGGAAATATTTTGCAATTCACACAAGAAGAATATAAAGAGAAGATCTTAGCACTCAAAGAAAAGCTTGACGTGACCATCGTGGCACACTTTTACCAAAGAGATGAAGTCTTTGAGATGGGCGATATCACCGGAGACAGTCTTGAGCTGGCCAAGAGGACGATGGATGATGATTCCGAATACGTTCTCTTCTGCGGCGTAGGATTCATGGGACAAAGTGTCAAAGTACTTAGCCCGCAAAAGCGTGTCGTCATGCCAAAGATCGCCTGCTGTGCAATGGCAAGGATGATCGATTCACTTTACTTCGATGACTCTGTAAAAGCACTGAATGAGCAAGGTGTTACGAGCGACAATATCCTTCCTATTACCTATATAAACTCCAATGCCGACGTCAAAGCCAAGGTCGGACAGATGGGCGGGATGGTCTGTACCAGTTCTAATGCGAAAAAGATCATAACAGCGGCCTTGGAAGAAGGCAAAAAGATCCTCTTCGTTCCTGATCGTTGTCTGGGTCAGAACATCGCCAATGACATGGGACTAAAATCAGCGGTGATCGGAATCGACAAAGATCTGGCAAGCGCCGATATCATCTGTTATGACGGTTTTTGTTCGGTCCACCAGCTGTTCACACTTGACGATATCAAGTTTTACCGTAAGAAATATCCGGGTATCAAGATCGTCGTTCACCCTGAATGCGACCCTGCTATCTGCGCAAAGGCTGATTTTGTCGGCTCGACTTCACAGATCATTAAATATATAGCGGATGCCGACCCGGAACAAAAGATAGCCGTCGGAACCGAGTTTAATCTTGTCAACCGTCTTCGCCCAAAAAACACCTATGTACTGTCATCGACAAAACCGGAATGTCCGACAATGAACGAGACGACACTGGAAGATGTCTATCTGACACTCAAAGCTATAGACGACGGGGCACCGATCAACGAGATCCTCATCGAACCCGAAACTGCAAAATGGGCGAAGATCGCACTTGATAGAATGATGGCCCTATGATAAAAGAATTTGTCAAAGAAGTCCTTATGGAAGATGTCGGACGAGGTGATCTTTATGCTCTTGTGGCAAAGCCTGTACCTGCATCGGCAAAGATCGTGGCAAAAAGTGACGGTATCCTTTCAGGACAGATCTATGTTGATGCGCTTGCTGAACTTGAAGACTTTAAAATATTATGGAATAAAAAAGATGGCGAACACTTTGAAAATGGAGACATCATCGCCCAGCTGAAAGGTGACTCTCATACACTGTTGCGTATTGAGCGTACTTTCCTGAATATCGTCCTGCACGCAAGCTCTATCTCGACCTATACGAACAAATTTGTACAGCTTGTTTCTCCTTACGGTACTAAGCTCCTTGATACGAGAAAGACCCGTCCGAAACTGCGCATTATGGAAAAATATGCGACGCGGTTGGGCGGAGCGGTAAACCACCGTTTGGGTCTTGATGACTGTCTGATGATCAAAGACACACACCTCAAGACCATCGATAATATAGACACTTTTATGGAAGAAGCCCGAAAACAGATCCCGTTTACATCCAAGATCGAGATCGAAGCTGAGACGTTTGAGCAGGCAAAGACCTTCATGGCTGCGGGTGCAGACATCGTCATGTGCGATAACATGACACCGGAAGAACTGAGCGAAGTCGTTTTGTATAAGCAAGAGAACTATCCTGATGTATTGCTTGAAGCAAGCGGGAATATCTCCTTGGAAACGATCGTGTCTTATGCAAAGACAGGCGTTGATGCTATCAGCTCAGGTGCTCTGATACACCAGTCTAAGTGGATCGATATCTCCATGAAAATGGATTGATTGGACTCACTAATTGGCTGACGATCAGGAAAAAACAGAAGAACCCACCCAGAAAAAGATAGAAGATGCACGGCAGGAGGGGAATGTCCCGAAATCCCAGGATATGTCGGGGCTTTTCACTCTTTTCGTCGCTATCTTGGCATTTTTACTTCTTTTTAATTTCATTATAGACCATTATTTTAATCTTTACCGTTATTATTATTCTCTGTTCTCTCAAGAGTTTAACAAAGAACTTGTCTTTGAGATCACTTTTATTACTATGCGAGAGTTTTTGATAATGGTAATACCACTTTCATTGTTGGTCGCGATTTCGGGCATTGCTGCGGCTTTGTCACAATTTGGTTTTATGTTTACGACGAAACCCCTGATACCTGACTTTAAGAAGATCGACCCGATAAAAGGCATCAAGAACCTGCTTTCGATGAAGAAGATGATTGAAGGAATCAAGATCACGCTTAAAGCCTTTATTACACTTGGGATAGGTTTTATCTTTTTCTTTATGTTTATCGAGGAGCTTCCGCTCGTTGCTGCTTTTTCTTTGGGAGATCAGCTGGAGTGGCTGAGGGACAAGGTGATCGTACTTGCACTTGTGATGCTTCTGATCACCTTTGTCTTTGCTCTTGCGGATATCATTATCGTGCGCAAACAGTATTTTGATGGACTTAAGATGAGCAAGCAGGAGATCAAAGACGAGATGAAGAATATGGACGGAGACCCTATGGTCAAGGCCAAGATCCGTCAGATACAAATGCAGATGTCACGCAAAAGGATGATGTCTGAAGTGCCGACTGCCGATGTCGTCATCACCAATCCGACGCACTACGCCGTTGCTATCCGCTACAATGAAGAGAAACATCGTGCGCCTGTAGTCGTTGCCAAAGGGATGAACCAGATCGCCTTGAACATCAAAAAGATAGCGCGAGAGAACGGAGTTCACATCGTTCAGAACCCGCCTTTGGCCCGTTCCCTTTACGCCGAAGTCGATTTGGAAGGAGCGATTCCAGAATCACTCTTTCAAGCAGTGGCCGAGGTCTTGGCCTATGTCTATAAGATGGACAAAAAAAGGTAGATTCATCCGAATGATTAGCAGACGGTAGAAAACAGACTTAAACCGCCTATTAACCTTCCTAAAGTATAATTCCAAAACTAAATAGAGGCAGTTCTACAAAGTAGGAAGTCTTTTTAGAAAATCAAAAAAAGGATTGCATGTGCATGAACTGGTAAAAGCCCTAGACGATGCAAAGCATATTCTTATCATTGCTCATGTAAACCCTGATGCAGATTCAATGGGATCGGCATTGGCGATGTATACGCATGTCCTTCGTCTGCATAAAAAAGTCACACTTTTTTGTAAGACAGAAAAGATGAACCCGGCATTGTCGTTTCTGCCTTTTTTTGACAAGGTTAAATCGAACCTGCCTAAAGAGTATGATCTTGCGATGAGTTTTGATTGCGGTGCGGCCAAACGTTTGGGCATAGAAGTCGACGCACCTCTGGTAAATGTGGACCATCATGTCTCTAACGAAAGATATGGAAATATAAACATCGTAGACACTACGGCGATCAGTACGTCTCAGGTCCTATAC
The DNA here is from genome assembly GCA_041553795.1 of Sulfurimonadaceae bacterium. GTDB lineage: Bacteria > Campylobacterota > Campylobacteria > Campylobacterales > Sulfurimonadaceae. Next base: position 14,739 of record JBFEIF010000037.1, on the reverse strand, counting down.
GACTTTTTCAAAGCCAATGATATCACCATCAATGCCAAGATGGCGACGGCTTTATATGCAGGTCTTGCAGATGACTCACAAAACTTTACAACGGCCAAGACAGACGCAAGAACATTTTTGATGGCGGCCGACCTCGTAAAATGTGGAGCGGATAATGCTTTGTGCGTGCAGGAGCTTTTTAAAAGCCGCTCGCTGGCTTCACTTAGAATGAAGGGCAAGATGCTGTCTCAGGCACGTCTGCATTGTTCGGGAAAACTGGTCTCGACCCTGGTAGAGAGATCTTTTTTTGAAGAGACGGGAGCCTATGAAGTGGATTGCGAAGAGGCTTTGCATGAGTCACTGGACTTGGTAAGCGTTGAGGTGGCTTTCATGCTCCGTCATACAAAAGACGGGCGTATTAAAGGTTCGCTGCGCAGTAAAAACGGAACAGACATGAATAAACTGGCCTCAGTCTTTGGCGGAGGCGGCCATATCCATTCTGCAGGTTTTGTCTGTGAGGGTGACTCACTTCAAGAGATCGAGAACAGACTTATAGAAACCATAGAGAGTACTTTTTAAAAGGGTAAATAAACTCAGGTTTTTGAATAAAACAAGCTAAAGCTTTCTCTATAGATATGAGAAAGCTTTAGACAACAGATTAAAGGTTACAACATAATGAGAAGAAAAAACAGCTCGTCATCCATACTATTTCTACTGATCTTCGGCGGGATAATCGCAGGTGTCATCTATCTATACAATTCGGAGTTGTTTGAACGCAATCTTCCTGTCGTGACAGTTACCGATGCAAAATACTGGAACCTTAAAGAACCTATCGACGTCATTATTGAAGATGACAGCGGTGTCAAATGGTATGAGGTGAAGATGATCTCTTCAGGAGGAGAAAAGGTTCTCTCTCAAGAAGCGATGCTGAAGCCGGTTAAAAGACTTGAGTTAAAAGTGGAGTATCCAAAGATGAACTACGGTATCGATGACAAAGATATCAAGATAGTCATCACAGCCGTCGATTCAAGCCAATGGGACTTTTTCTCAGGGAACTCTGTCAGTGTCGAAAAAAGTTTTATAGTAGATAAAAAGAAACCCCTTGTCTCACTGATCACTAACTCTTATGGAATTTACAAAGGAGGCTCAGCGCTTGTCATCTTCAAAGCTAAAGATGAGAACCTTAAAGACCTCTACATCGAAGTGAACAAGAATCTGCATTTTAAAGTTCAGCCTTTTTATGAGGACGGATATTATGCGGCTCTGGTCGCATGGCCTGTGACTGAAAGTAATTTTGACGCACGTATAATGGTCAAAGATGAGGCGGGCAACCTTACCCGTATCCATATCCCTTATTACCATAAGGCAAAGTCATACAATATATCCAAGATAAAACTTTCAGACCGTTTTTTAAAAGGCAAGATAGCAGAACTGGCCTACGACTATGCACAGACTCAGGGTGTTGAAGACTCGATAGAACAATTCAAGATCATCAATGAAGATGTCCGTGCAGGAAACGAGAAGATCATTCACACAATTACTGCAAAGACCTCGGATGAGATGATATCGAACTTCTCTATCAAGCCCTTCTATCCTTTGAAGAACGCTCAGAAAGTCGCTAGCTTCGGTGATCACCGCCTGTATTATTATAATAATGAAAAAGTAAGTGAGTCTTACCATCTCGGCCTTGATCTAGCCAGTGTGAAGATGGGTGAGATCAAGACGCAAAATCACGGGATCACGGTCTTCGCTGATGAAAACGGGATTTACGGAAAACTTCCTATTATCCATCACGGTATGGGTCTGTATACGATCTATGGACACTGTTCGAGTCTGAAAGTGGCAGCCGGTGATACGGTCAAACCGAACGATCAGATCGCAAACACGGGTAAAAGCGGATATGCGATGGGTGACCACCTGCATTTCGGAGTTCTTGTCCAGGGGATAGAAGTCCGCCCGGAAGAGTGGATGGATGAAGAATGGATCCGTCTGAACATCACAGAAGTGATGAAAAATGCAAAGAAGCTGATCGGTAGATCATGAAGGTAAAACAGCAGACACTCAAAGGGTTTGAGTTTGAGATCGACAGTGATGAGGCGTTTGAAGAGTATTATACGAAAAATGCTCCCTTACTGAACGGTCACCTGCTTATTTTGAGCGGGGAAGTAACTCCAAAGATCCGAAGTCTGCTGGATGCTAGGTCGGTTGCTTATATCGATGCTAATGAAAAAAACATCATAACGCGTAAGAAAAAAAGCACGGCAGTTTTGGAAGAACCTCCAGTAGAGATGTTTTCCAATCAGGTGTCAGAGAAAGGTGCTCCGCCTTTGGAAAAGACAAGGGTCTATCATCGGCCGATACGATCGGGTGAAGCAATAACATCCGAGGTAGACCTGGTGTTCTTTTCACGTATAAATTCAGGGGCGACTATCGAGTCATCGCGTTCGATCCAGATTTTTGGTATAATTGACGGATTAATACGCAGTGACGGGGAATTTCTTATCCTTAAAGAGATTGGAAAAGGAACCGTTGTTTTCCATGGCGAAGAACTGGATAAATCACAATTAGACGGCCGGTTAAAACTTATACAATTTAAAGACGGTATTGTGATAAAAGATATATTAGGATAAAAAGATGAAACAAACAACTATAGCAAAACCTGTTGATCTGGTAGGAATAGGCTTACACAAAGGTGTGCCGGTAAGTCTTCGTCTCGAACCGCTTGAGGCGGACAGAGGAATTGAGTTCTTCAGATCAGATGTGAATGTGAGTATTCCTTTGAAGCCTGAAAATGTCGTTGATACGAAGATGGCAACAGTGATAGGCAAAGAAGGATATTTTATCTCGACTATCGAACATATGCTTTCAGCTGTCTATGCCTATGGCATTGACAATCTTCGTGTTGTCGTGGATGCCGATGAAGTCCCGGTCATGGACGGAAGTTCTGCCAGTTTTTGTATGCTTTTGGATGAAGCAGGACTGGTAGAACTTGATGCACCGAAGAAGATCATGAAGATCAAAAAAGAGATCATTGTGAAAGAGGGTGACAAATATGTGAAACTCTCTCCTTCTAATGATCTGAATTATGACTTTACGATCAAGTTCAACCATCCTGTCATAGATCATCAGAGCTTTACTCTTAATTTTACAAAAGCGGAGTACAAAGAGAAGATATCTAAAGCACGCACTTTCGGATTCTTGCATGAAGTCCAATATCTGCGTTCAAAAGGCTTGGCATTGGGCGGAAGCCTTGAAAACGCCATCGTCCTGGATGATAAAAAAGTCTTGAATACAGAAGGTCTTCGTTTTCCGGATGAGTTTGTCCGTCACAAGATCTTGGATGCTATCGGTGATATGTCACTTTTAGGGGTCAATTTTATCGGCAGCTATGAAGCTTTTGCAGGAAGCCATGATCTGAATCATAAGCTTACTCTGGCACTTTTGAAAGAGTCTGAGAACTATGAGATCGTCGAACTCTCCGGTGTCGAGGCCAAGGAACTAGCCCACGCATATGCCTAATGTTGATCTGATAGTTATAGAACTCAGTTCTCCCATCCTAGTAGGCGTCTATCAGGATGGGGAGCTGATTGACACGCTCTCTTCATTTGAGCAAAGTTCGGAAGCCTTGCCGTTGATATTTAAAAATATCCTGGCTTCTTATACGGTCAAGAACATTGTCTATACACGAGGACCGGGTTCTTTTATGGCGATCAAAGTCGCCTATATCTTTTTACAGACCCTGTGCATTGTCAACAATTGCAGACTTTTTGCTACCAATGCATTCACATTTAACAATAACATGCCTATAAAAGCCTTCGGTAAACTTTACTTTGTGCATTCTAATGGTACAATTACAACCAAAAAGTTTGAAGAGCCTCAAGCGGCCAGCTTTGAACTGCCAAAAAAAATAAACCTGAGCGATTATTCAGAAGAAATAGCACCCTTATACGTCTTACCTGCTGTATAAGGCAAATGTGGATATTTCTTCGCTCAAAGAAGGAACCTAATGATTATCAGCGTACCCGCCACCAGTGCGAATCTTGGACCGGGATTTGATGCCCTTGGTCTGGCCCTTGACCTTAGAAACACTGTTGACATCCGTCCCTCACGTTTTCACTCTGTCTCAGTACGCGGTGAAGGCGAAAACAACCCTAAATTAAAAGGCAACAACCTTTTCGTCAGTATCTTCAATGACCATTACAATCAGTTGACTGAAAAGCGCCAAAGTTTTAAGTTTACCTTCAATAATCAGGTCCCTCTGTCCCGTGGACTTGGTTCTTCATCTGCGGTAATAGTCTCAGCTATCGCGTCGGCACATGAAGCAGCGGGTGTACGTGTCTCAAAACGCCGTATACTGAATCATGCTCTTGTCTATGAATCGCATCCCGACAACATAACACCGGCAGTAATGGGTGGGTTTAATATCGCTGTTGTCGAAAAAGGAAAGGTCTTTTCCGAGAAGAAACATCTCCCCTCTTATCTGAAAGCAGTCGTCGTCATTCCTAACAAACCGATCTCGACAGCGCAGTCACGAACGACCCTTCCTAAGTCTTACAATAAAGAGAACGCGATATTCAACCTTTCGCATTCATCCCTGCTTGTAGCCGCGTTTTACAGTGAAAACTGGGAGATACTGCGTATTGCATCCAAAGACAGATTTCATCAGCGTCAGCGTATGAAATTGCTACCTGAACTTTTCACTGTGCAAAAACTGGCCTATGAAAACGGTGCATTGATGAGCACGCTTTCCGGATCAGGTTCGACTTTTTTCAGTATGTGTTATGATGAGGATGCTGAACGCATACACACAAAGATGGAACAGCGCTTTCCGGAGTTTACTGTCAAGACTCTTGATTTTGACAATTATGGTCTGAAAATCGAGCGCTAATCGTAATTAGCTAGAGATTATGGAAAGAAACTAAGGTAGAATAGGATACAATGGCGCGCAAATTACATGTTCCTACTCGTATGTGCATCCAATGCAGACAACGCCAAGCTCAAAGCAGTTTGGTTCGTTTACAGTGCAAAGAGAAGAAGATAATAGCCTTTGACGGCATCGGACGTAGTCTTTATGTCTGTCACACATGTATAGAAAATCCTAAGCTGGTCAAACAACTGGCAGGTCGCTGTAAATGCGCACAAGATTCACATGAAGAGATTAAATCTCTACTTAAGGAGCTAAGAGCTGATGATAGATAAGGTAAGAGTACACGAGATCGCGACAGAACTGGGTATAAAAAGTAAAGAGGTTGTTGACAAAGCCATTGAGATGGGTATTGAAGTTAAAACCGCTTCCAGTGGCGTTTCTCCGGAAGTTGCAGAAAAGATTATGAACTATATTATGAACCCTGCAGCTGTGGCACCAACACCGAAACCAGTGATTAAGAAAGCTCCTAAAAAAGAAGAACCTGCTGTTGAAGAGAAGGCTGAGCCTGTAGCAGAAAAAGAAGCAGAAGAAGTGGTCGCCGAAGCTCCTTCTGCTGCGGTTACAAAGCGTGAAGAAACTGCGAAAGAAGTTGTTTCAGTATCGGAAGAAGAAGCAGATGAGAGAGAAGAGGAAGCAGGTTCATCATTGATCAATAAGGTCTCTAGTGACAGAAAGCGTTCGGGACTGAAGATCGTCAAGAAGAAGAAACCTGTAGAAGAGACTCCGGCGGCTCCTGTCTATAAAGAACCAGAGTTTAACACATCTTATGGAAAGATGTCTCCTGAAGCGATTGCCGAGATGCAAAACCGCTCTTCAAAGAAAAAGAAAAAGTCGGTTGTAACACCAAGCTCAAAAAGCCATGGTAACAAAATAGATATTTTCGGCGGAGATATGGCTGAAGTCTCAATGGACTTTGAAGAAGATCAGGTCGTACTTCTGGACTTCCGCGAAGAAGAAGCGCGTAAAGAACGTGAAAAAGCTATCGAACTTGAACGTAAAGAACGCGAAGCACGTAATGCTGCGAATGCAAATCAGGCTAATCGCCGTCCGACAAGCAATAACCGCAACCGTTCCGTGTCACGTGGAAAAGCGAAGAAACGCCGCCGTAAAGACGTTCCAGATGATGTTGTCGTTACAAGTGTAGAGATCCCTGAAGATATCCGTGTCTACGAATTTGCAGAAAAGATCAACAGACCGATGGTCGAAATCATCAAGGTCCTTTTTGATCTTGGCAAGATGGCGACAAAGAACGACTTCTTGAGCAAAGACGAGATCGAGATCCTTGCAGAAGAGTTTGAAGTCGAAGTCACGACTATGGACCCTAAAGCAGCCTTCGACCTTGAAAACATTGTTCCTGCAGAAGAAGTAGAATCAGATCCGAATGCCGTGAAACGCCCTCCTGTTATCACAATCATGGGTCACGTCGACCATGGTAAGACCTCGCTTCTGGATGCGATCCGTTCAGGACGTGTTGCAGCAGGCGAAGCCGGCGGTATTACACAGCATATCGGTGCCTACACAATAGAGCAAAAAGGCGAGAAGATCACATTCTTGGATACACCGGGTCACGCGGCTTTCTCTGCTATCCGATCACGCGGTGCGAATGTAACCGATATCATCATCATCGTTGTCGCAGCGGATGACGGCGTCAAACCTCAGACTATCGAGTCAATCAAGATGGCAAAAGAGTCAGGCAATCCTATCATCGTAGCTGTCAATAAGATGGACAAAGAGGGTGCGAATCCGGATATGGCGATGGCCGGTATGGCTGAATACGGTATTACACCTGTAACATGGGGCGGAGATGTCGAATTCGTACCAGTCTCTGCAAAGACTGGCGAAGGTCTAGACACACTTCTTGAGACGATCTTACTTCAAGCAGAAGTCATGGAGCTTAAAGCCAACCCTAATACACTTGCCAAAGCGACTGTCGTTGAATCGACGATCGAAAAAGGCCGAGGACCGGTTGCTACTATCGTAATGAGTAACGGTACATTAAATATTGGTGATCCGATCGTCGTCGGTTCAGCTTACGGACGTGTTCGCGCGCTTCTTGACGATAATAAAAAGCCGATCAAAACACTTTCTCCTTCGGAGACAGGTGTTGTCGTAGGTCTTAATGCTGTTCCGGCAGCAGGTGAGACTCTGGTCGCTATGGAAAATGAGAAAGAAGCTAAAGAGATCGCTATGAAGCGTCATGAATATGACCGTCATAAAGAACTTTCTATCTCGACTAAGTCGACAATGGATGACTTGACAGCGATGATAGCAGAAGGCAAGCTAAAAGCCCTTAATATCATCCTTAAAGCGGATGTTCACGGTTCACTTGAAGCCTTGCGTACATCATTGACAGAGCTTCGCAATGACGAAGTCAAGGTCAACATCATCTCGTCAGGTGTCGGTGGCGTCACTGAGAACGACGTCGCACTTGCCAACGGTTCGGATGACTGTGTTATCCTGGGATTCAATGTACGTCCTACCGGTGCGGTAAAAGCTGCAGCGAAGCAGTTTGGTGTTGATATCAAGACGTATAACGTCATCTATAATATGATCGATGATGTAACGGGTATGCTGACAGGTATGATGTCTCCGAAATACAAAGAGACGAATACAGGTCAGGCTGACGTCAAAGAGGTCTTTAAGATCCCTAAAGGTGTTGTTGCCGGTTGTATGGTCGTTGACGGGAAACTTGTACGTGGCGGACTTGTCCGTGTTATCCGTGAGGGTGTTGTTATCTTTGAAGGCGAACTTACTTCGCTTAAACGTTTCAAAGATGATGTTAAAGAGATCTCTAACGGTTATGAATGTGGTGTCGTTATCAGCGGCTACGAAGATGTTCAGCCGGGCGACGTTATTGAGACCTTTACAAAAGTAGAGCAAAAAGTAGAACTGTGACTCCCGCAGAAATAAAGAAAAAGCGCACAGAATCACTCCTTCTGGAGCTGATACCTGAGGCTATATCCTCCCTAAAAGATGCCCGTATCCACGAAGTCGATGTTGTTGAAGTCGTATGTTCGAAAGGACGTTCGGATGCCAAAGTCTTTTTGGACCCTCAATCCTATACCGAAAAAGAAAAAAATGCTTTCTTGAAACTTCTTCGCAGTGCCCGTCCGATAATCGAAGCACACTGTATGCAGGACCAGGGCTGGTACAGATGTCCAAATCTTACATTCGAGTTTGATACCCACTTTGAAAAAGTGTCAAAGGTTGAAGATCTTTTTAAACAGATCGCTAAAAAAAAGGGAGATGAAGAAGATGAGTCTTGAATCAGATATTAAAAATGTAGTCGAGTCTATGGGCTTGACTTTGTACGACATCGTCACAGTCAATGAAGGCGGTTCGACCATTTACCGAGTCATGATTAGCTCCAAAGAGGGCATTAGTCTGGATAAGTGTGCTGAAGTAACGAGAGTCTTAAACCCTCTTTTGGATGTCACACCTCCTGTCAGCGGTGATTACCGACTTGAAGTCTCTTCACCGGGAATCGAGCGAAAGCTAAAGACACTGCACCACTTCAATGCTTCTATAGGCGAAAAAGTAAAAGCTGTCCTTATCTCGAACGAGGTACTCAAAGGGCTTTTAGTAAAAGTCGAAGGCTCGAATATCACGATCGAAGACGAACAGGTCGGTGAACAGACCTTTCCTTTTGATGAAGTGATCAAGGCATCTACTTACTTTGAGTGGTAAAGAAAAGTATATGCAGATGGCCCTTGATGCTGCATGGCAGTATCAGGGTCTGACCTATCCCAATCCGGCGGTCGGTTGTACGATTGTACAAAACGGAGCAGTCATCGCCGTGGGTGCACATGCCAGGGCGGGTGAACCTCATGCCGAAGTGATGGCGCTAAAAGAGGCCTATATGGCACTGAGCATCGACAGAGGTATTGAGAAGCTTACCAAAGCGCAAGAGATACATGAATATCTCTTAAAGCACCATAACGGGATCTTTTTGTTCTGTGATATATATGTCACCTTGGAACCCTGCAGTCATGAGGGTAAAACACCCTCATGCGCTTCTTTGATACAGAAGATGCGCCCTCAGAATATCTATATCTCTCATTATGATCCAAATCCGGTAGCGACAGGGGGCGCCCAGCTGCTTGTCTCGGGCGGGATGAATGTGCATTACGGGATGTGTGAAGAAGAAGGGAAGGCTCTTTTGGAGCCTTTTGTCAAATGGAACGAAAAAAACTTTGTCCTTTTCAAATGGGCGCAGCGTCTTGACGGGACAGTTGACGGAGGGATCATCTCAGATGAGGCTTCGCGCACACGGGTTCATGAGATACGAAACCATTGTGATCTTATTGTGATAGGCGGAAATACCGTCCGTATCGATAGACCGACACTGGATGCCCGTCTGGCAGAGGGAAAGGCTCCTGATGTTCTGATCTATTCAAAAGGGAAAGAGTTTGACAAGAGTATCCCTTTGTTCAGCGTTGAAGGAAGAAAAGTCTTCATTGAAGATTCCCTTGAGCGGCTTAAGGGCTATAAGAACATATTGATAGAAGGCGGGCCGGCTATGTTTGAAGCGACCAAGGACGTGGTCGACAGATACCTCTGTTTTTTAGCACCGACAATGGGTGGAAAGTATGCCTTTACGAAAAAAGCGGTAGAGTTAGAGATCTTAAACACAAAAAAACTTGACAAGGATCTGATGATCTGGATGCAAGAAAAGGGTAGATAAATGACGATGGAAAAACAAGAAAAGATCGTAGAGATGTTTAATGACATCGCACCGACCTATGATAGAGCCAATCGTGTCTTGAGTATGGGGATAGACAAGACATGGCGCAAGAAGGCTTGTGACCTTGCCTACAAGCTAAAGGGTGAAGACACGATAGACCTGATCCTTGACATTGCCTGCGGAACCGGGGACATGATGGACTACTGGATGCGAAGAGCCGACAAGCAGAATATTCATGTCAGCAAGATACTCGGAGTCGATCCTTCAAACGGGATGGTGAATGTCGCAAGAGAGAAGTTCCCAAAATTCGACTATGCTATCTCCAAAGCGACAGAGATACCTGCGGAAAATGCGAGTGCAGATTTTCTCAGTATCTCTTACGGGATACGCAACGTCGTCGAACGCGAAGAAGCACTAAAAGAGTTTAACCGTGTCCTTAAACCAGGGGGATATGTGATAATCCTCGAGTTCATGAAAAGAGAGAACCCGGGTGTTATGGCCAAGATTACAGACTTTTATCTGAACAGAGTCCTTCCAAAGATAGGCGGGGCTATTTCAAAGAACAAAGAAGCCTATGAATATCTTCCAAGTTCTATCGAGGATTTTTTGACGGTCAATAAAATGCAGGAAGAACTTGAGAATGCAGGTTTTGAGATCTGTTATTCAAAAAGTTTCTCGATGAACATCAGCTCTTTGATCATTGCGAGAAAAAAGTAAGACAGTAAAAGGATAAGGGATGAATATTCTCTCTGTCGACGGTCTGAACGAGCAGATCAAAAACCTTCTTGAAACGACCTTTATGCGTACCTTTGTCGAAGGTGAGCTCTCACGTGTCACCTACCATAATAGCGGACACGTCTATTTCACTCTCAAAGATGCGACATCTTCTATTTCCTGTGTCATGTTCAAGGGCAATGCAAGCCGTCTTAGATTTCGTCTTGAAGAGGGGCTCAAAGTCGTCCTTGAAGCAGCGATAACGGTCTACAAACCCCGAGGACAGTATCAGCTTAATGTCATCTCTGCGGAGCCTTCGGGGCAGGGTGCTTTGGCTCTTGCCTTTGAGCAGCTGAAGGAGAAACTTCAGGCTCAGGGGTATTTTGCTCCCGAGCATAAAAAGACTCTGCCGCGCTATATCATGAGTCTGGGACTTGTGACCTCAGAGACCGGTGCAGCCTTGCAGGATATGCTTCGTGTGGCAGGCCAGCGTTGGCCCTTGGTAAAGATCTCATTGTATGATGCTATCGTTCAGGGCGAGAGTGCTTCAACGTCGATCGCACGTGGAATAAAGGCGGCAGACAAGAACGGGCACGATGCCATCGTAGTCGGACGCGGCGGCGGGAGTATGGAAGACCTCTGGGGGTTTAACGAAGAGATCGTCGCCAATGCTGTCTATCACTGCAAGACACCTATAGTCTCGGCAGTCGGCCATGAGATCGATTGGGTGATATCGGACTTCGTCGCCGACCTTCGGGCACCGACACCCTCTGCGGCGATGGAGATGATACTTCCGGACCAAAACGAGATACTGATGAACATCGACGGTCTTATGCAGCAGCTTACCCGCACACAGGCCCAACGGCTGCAGAGGGAGAACGAGAAGATACGTCATCTAAGATCCTCGTTTGCACAAAACTCCATAGAAAACCGTCTTAAGATGAAGATGGATGAAGTCAAACAGGTCAAGTCGGTATTCAATCAAAAGATGGCCTATAATCTTGAAAGCGCGAAGCGCGAGATACAGCCTTTTTTACAGATGATACTGCGACAGATGCAGACGATCCTGCAGTCTAAAAGAAGCCAGCTGAAACAGCTTGAAAGTGCTTATATAATACAAGATCCCAAGCTGAAGAGTAAAAAAGGCTTTGCCCAGATATCAAAGGCCGGAAAGCTGATACTGCTTGAAGAACTGAATGTAGGCGATGCTTTTGAGCTAATGTCAGACAAGGTGAGCCTGAGTGCCCACGTGGATGGTAAAAAACTGCTGTGATTCAGCAGCCTTTTTTGTTGCAGAAAAAAGACCTTTAGAAGGACATCCTGATGACTTCAAGGATCTTCTTCATTTAAGATCTTGCCGTCATTGAACTGTCATCCATTAATAAAATATTCATGGCTTTAATATAGTACCGCTAGGTTATAATTCAAAAAAAATCGAGACACCTTATGAAACGTATATTTACCCAGACACACAAGCCAATAAAATTCAAGTTCAGACAGACGCGCGATGACTTTATCGTAACTGAGATACCCCTTTTTGACGCACCCACGGACAAGGGAAACTATTTTATCGCGAAAGTCCAGAAACAGGACCTTTCTACTATGGAGATGCTGACTGTACTCGAATCAGAACTGCAGTGTTTCAGTATCGGTTATGCGGGTCTGAAAGACAAACATGCGACAACGACACAGTATATCTCTATACCTTTGAAGTTCTCAAGAAGCTTCGAACGTTTGCGTCATCCCAATATCAAGATACTCGAGAGTTTCAGAGGCAAAGAAAAGCTTTCCATCGGAGATCTCAAAGGGAACCACTTCTTTATCCGTCTGCATGAAGTCTCTGCTGAATCGGCACGAAACCTGGCAGAGGTCCTTGATGATATCATGCGCCACGGTATGCCGAACTATTTCGGGTACCAGCGTTTCGGACGCGACAGTGCAAACTTTGAAAAAGCCAGAGAGGTGGCGCAGGGTGAACTGATAATGAAAGACAGCAAGATACAAAAGATCATGCTGCATGCCTACCAGTCTTACCTTTTCAACGATTGGCTTGCCAAACGGGTTGAAATAACGCAGGATGTCAAGACGAAAACATGCGAGGAACTGTTGGTCAACCTGAATATCTCTCAGGAAGAGTGCAATGCCATGAAAAATCAGGCAGGTCTTATGACGGTCTTGCCTGGAGACGTCATGTATGAGCAGGCCACGAAAAAGTGGATTAACGTCACAGACCTTCAAGCGATTCGCAAGCCATACAAAGAGCATAAGATCGTACCGACAGGCCTGCTTGCAGGTGCCAAAGCCTGGAGATCCAAGGGCATGGCCGGGGAGATAGAACACCATTTTGACGATCTTACAGTCACTGCTGTAGGTACACGAAGAGATGCCGTCGTCTATCCAAAGTCCATACGTCATGAGTATAAAAAAGAGGATAAGTGCTTTGAACTGAGCTTTACGCTTCCAAAGGGTTCTTATGCGACAGTGTTACTGGAAAACCTTGCGAACAGAGATCTCAGCCCTGGGCAATAGATCCTCTCTTTCCCACACAATTTTCCCACAGCAAGCTTTTAGAATGAACACGTTAAGTCGAATCTTTTAAAAGGTTGAGAATGATCTACGATGAATTTATTTTTTTAAACAACTCTCTGCCCCATATCCGCTTCACCTCCAATTTTGCCTTGGAGAAGATATCCAATCTTCTCCAGGCAAAGGGCATGGATCCCGAAGTCGCGATCGAAAGAGCCCAAAGGGTCTTCGGCGAGGAGAGCCACAAAGCCACACTTTATCTGCATAATCTTCAGCATCTCTTTGATGCAGAGGGTATCAAAAAGGTCTACGACTTTATCATGCATAAGGCACTTTTTGAAGAACCGGTATATTTTGATTCTTATGATCACATGTTGGGGATGATGCAAAAGGTCCATCGTTCATCCCTGAGTGAGGAAGAACTCGGAAAAATCAGGCAGATATCGCAGGCAAACCGTTTCGGCGTCGCTCTGATCCGCTGAGACGAGAGCTTATCGCTACACACTCTTATAGTCGAGAAAGTCAGAGGTCTAAATGGCTTTTAAGAGCTCCTATTATCTAAATATTAATCTGACTCTTTTTGTATATGATATAAGAAGAATATGACACCTTAGAACCCATTCTAATTTATTAGAACATTTTTTGTATTAAAATAAGTTATATTTTATTCTTAGAATCATACACTGCTCACCAATGATAGTTGTTTAGGTATTGTACTCTTGTTGCATACAAAAAAGGAATTCAACAAAATGAAAAAACTACTAGCGTTGGCACTTTTGGTATGCTTGCCATTGTATGCAGGTTCAATGAGTAAAGAAGAGTTTGTAAATCAACTGTCTTCATCTATGAAAGCTAACAACTGGAAATAACCGTATAACAAAGTGATCCCAAGTAAAACGTTTGTGGCTAGTCAGGTATGCTTTACTTTTAAGTGACCATCTAAATATATTAAAAAGGAAAACATTGAAATTAATTAAACACAAAGACTCCATTATCGTCAATTTAGACCAGGTGACACATATAGAACTTGATAATACTGCATCAGAATATCATATAGTTTTTTATCATCACTTCAGCTACATGCTAGAAGAATATAAAAATGTAAAAGAAAACTTTCATGAAAGTACTTGGTATTTTTCTTCGCAAGATGACAGAGATAAGGTCTATAAAGATATTTGCTCAAAGTATGTGGAACTTATCTAGCATTTACTTTGGTGATGATAAACGCTAAGAAGAACGAGGAAGGCAATAGTCTTCTCTGAGGCAAATCTATTTATCATGAAGATCTTATACGCAAAGGAAAAAATATGAGATTACTTTTAATGATCAGGATTTTTGTGTCATTTTTACAAAAAGGGTAAGCGTTATTTTTTTAGATTGATATAAATTTTCCTTGTGGTAAAATGATTGCTTACGATAAACCTTAGCCACCCAAAATAAGGATGGAATATGAGCGAAAAACCACATCAAGAGAAAGATCAGCTTAAAGACCCTGTCTGTGACATGACGGTATCAAGCGATTCTGAACACGCTTATAATTATGCCGATAAAGAGTATCTGTTCTGCAGTGAACATTGCCTGAAGAAATTCAAGAAGACCCCTGAACAATATCTGGATAAGGTAAATTCCCCATCACTAAGCACCGAGAGTAAATCAAATATCTACACCTGTCCTATGCACCCTGAAGTCATTCAGGATCATCTAGGTCCTTGCCCAAAATGCGGGATGGCGCTTGAACCGGTCAGTTCCGGCCGTGAAGAAAAGAATGAAGAGCTTATCGAGATGAGCCGTCGTTTTTGGGTCTGCACAGCGTTTACTTTGCCTGTCTTTTTCCTGGCGATGATTGCCGATATGATGCCTGGCTGGCTGCCGACCTGGCTTTCGATGGACCTGGTTCAATGGATAGAGT
>JBFEIF010000036.1:0-19245 GCA_041553795.1 Sulfurimonadaceae bacterium | reverse complement strand
TTAAGACAATAGCCACAGACATCCCTGACTTGATGTTCTTTCGTTCACGTCCATCCAGCATCAGGCGCTCTTTGGCGTGTAGGAAAGGATCTTTTTGACCGTCTCGACCGAGCAGAAGAACATCGCGTCAAAAACAGGGTTTAGACGCGTCGTTTCTTCATCTATGATATCAAAAGCTTTGAAGCTAAACCCTTCGCCGTCTTTGAGGTTTTTCGGTGTCACGGTAAACTCAATCGGATTTAGAGTGCGGATAAGGTTCAGTACGTTCTTGTACTCCTTATCCGTTTTGGCAGGAAGAAGGTTTCCCTGCTTACTCTCGTTTACGCGTATCTTCAGCAGCAAACTCAGCTTGTCTTTGAAGATCACCTTTTCCCATCGGATCGTTCCTCTGGAAAATTTAAACTCACAATGTTTTGCCATCAATGGATGAGGCTTGTTCTTACGGACACCTTCTAAGAGCTGCAGGAAAAAGTTGATACCGCCAAAAGCATCGGCGCAGCCCAAAAGCATCGTATGATATCTCTCTTTTTCACTCTCATCAAGATTGTTGAAGTCGCACATGGGCACTTCCTTTTTATAATAAATTACTGAAATTATAGTGCAAGAAACTGTATGTAAGGGTAGTTGCACGAGTTAGGGCTATAATGGCGCCCATCAAAGGAAGATCATGAACGAACTCATCCAAAACATATGTGCCTGTCTTGAAAAATCAGAGTCGTTTGGCAATGATTTTATTCGCGCCCTTAAGGCATCTAAAATCATCTGGAAAGAGAACTACCCTATTGCCGTCGTGCATTCAAAAGAGCGGATGAAAGAAGCTTCACAGATAGACTTCTTTGCAAACAGCGGTCTTTTGGATGAAGTTGGAGAAACACCTGTACATTACCGGGAGCAGGAGTTGGAATCCATACGAGATGCCTCCCCTTCCTCGCTTAAGAGTGCCAGACTCCTTGCTTTAAGCGAAGAGCCGAAAACACCCATCAGCTATAAGGTCAAACGGCCGAACGATTATTGGAAGAAGATACAGGATGTCGGGCATATCCGTTCCAGTCTTGACTTAGCATTGTTCGAACCGGAAGAAGATATCTGCAAGGTCGAGTTCGAACTGCGCGAGGTCATCCGAAGCCGTAAAGAAGTACATGCATTCAAGGAGATAGGATTTATCTGGATCGCTGTCACGAAAGGCGATGTATCCGAAGTCTTCAGGCACTATTTCCATGATGACTACACCGTGATTGACGGGCAGTATCATATTGGCTGGAGCGAGACGCTTAAGGCGATCAATATGCGTTATTTTGTCTGCCCGCCTCAGTGAGAGTCATTTTTCAGGAGCTGGGCTTTAGTTTTACCCACTGCAATCTAAATATTAAACAAAGGATCTCTTGTGAACGAAGAAAGAATCAATAATGCTATCGAAGGAGCTCTGGTAGCGGATGCTTACTGTCTGGGGTCACACTGGGTCTATGACGAGGCACAGTTACAGACGCTGGACATAGACTGGGACAGACTGAACGACCCGCGCGCAATGTGGCATAAAGGAAAGAACAAGGGCGATTTCACCCATTATGGCGACCAGAGTAAATGGCTCTTGCAGTTTGTCCGAGAGAAGGGTCATTTTGATCTTCAGGACTATCGCCGTTTGTGGATGGATAATATGCAAGACTACCAAGGCTATATCGACAGTTCAAGCCGTGAGACCATGCAGATCCTCGCAAGCAATCCCACGTCCAACACCGGATCAGGTTCGTATGAGCTTTCCATCATAGGACGTATCGCCCCCCTGCTTCTGGTATCTTCATCCAAAGAAGCGTTTCTGGCGCAGGTGCAGCCCTTTGTTTCCTTTACCCACAACTCTCCCCTTGTCCTTAAGGCAGCCGACTTTTTTGCCTCGGTCCTTTACGATGTCGCGCAAGGTCGAAGCATAGCATCTGCTTTGGAAGCAGCAGCGCCTGCAGAAGAACTCAAGAGTGCCTTTGACGCAGCTATGGCGTCGAAGGGAGATGACAGTTTTTTTGCCATACGCAACTTCGGTCCTACCTGCGGCGTAAAAGGAGGTTTTGAGGGAACCATCCATATCCTGGCCTCCTATGACGATTATAAAGAGGCTATGATCGCCAATGCCAAGGCCGGAGGAGACAACTCGGCAAGAGGGATGATCATCGGTATGATCATGGGAGCAGCCGGACAAGAGGTCCCCGCTTCATGGAAAGAAGAGACGAAGGGACTTTAATCCTGCCCTCCTTATTCAAAGCGAAACTGCTGTATACTTCTGCGAACTATTAAAAGGCAAATATTGAAAAAAGTATTCAAGCTCACCCAAGAGAACAAACACCCCGACCGCGTACTCGACTCGATCAAATATGATATCCGCAGATATTTGAAACGTGAACGTGGCAAAAAACTTCCGGAAGATGCCGTCTTTTGGGAATTTGACTGTAAATTCGGAAAAAACAGTACGGAAACTGAGACGATCAGCGCCTCTGCGATCATCGATCATCTGGATAAGGCAAAAGCAGAAGGATGGGATGCGTTCTATATTGAAATAATCGCACGGCCTTCGAGCAAGACGAAGAAAAAAGCAGAACCAAAAGAGGCTTCAGAGGATTAAAAATACTCTTAAAGCATAATTTGATATACATTGATATATTATAAGTGAAAAGCGCATATCAGCAGTCTCTGCTGCGATGTGCCCTTTACGATACTTAAGTAAGGATCTTGGCTTGTGTTTCACTCAGTACTTCATAAAAATCTAGGACTCACACCTGAGGACAAATCATACCGTCAGGCATATCTGATCCTCTCAACACTTTCCGTCGTAGTCTGTGTTTTGACTTTTTATATCCTTTACAATCTTATCGTGACCCGGTTTTACCACATAATGACATTGGAGATAATCAGTCTCTGCTTCGCTTACCTAAGTTGGTATCTGCTGGTAAAGAAACAAAACATCTCTCTCTCCTCGACTATACTGGTCATGACCATCTTTGTTCTCACTCTTCTTTTTATCTTTGATCAAAAACACAATGACTATGCTCTCGCCCAAGCGGTTATGCTTCCTGTACTTGCCATCTATCTTAAAGGACTCAGACAGGGCCTTTTCTATAGCCTGATCTACGTGGCAGCGATCTTAAGCATCGCCTTTGCCGGCATCGATACATGGGATCCGGTTCCTTTTACCACCACCTCCTTTACCAATCTTTTTTTTACCTATGCTGTCGTGATACTTTTGATCTACTATTTTGAGTTCAGCCGGGTAGAAGCCTTTAATATCATCCAAAAATCACACCAAGAACTTGAGGATTACAAAAATCGCCTTGAGGAAAAAGTCGAAGAAGCGCTTAAAGAGAAACGTCAGCAGGAACAGATCCTGATACAGCAATCCAAGATGGCTCTAATGGGCGAGATGATCGCCTCCATCGCCCATCAATGGAAACAGCCGCTTGCCATTACGACTGCCGTCATCAATACAGCAAGATTTCAAGATGAATTTTCCAAGCAGTATGCAAAAGAGACGAATGAGGTCTTTGACAAGGTACTTGAGCAGGTAGAATATATGGACCAAACCATCTCCGACTTCTCCGGTTTCTTCAAACCGAACAGAGAAAAAGAGTTCTTTTCACTCAGCAAGTCGATCGATGACGTCTACAAAATACTTCTGCCGCAGTTTGAGCGCGAGAAGATCAGAATTGAGAACAGTGTACCGGCGGAGATATTTATGGTAGAAGGGTACAGAAACGAGTTTTCTCAAGTCCTACTAAACATCCTTTCCAATGCGAAAGACGCCATTTGCGAGAATATTCGCAACGAGAGACTGGTTCCAGGTGAAGGAAAGATCACTATAAAAGCCGATTTTGCCAACAACAAGATACTTCTTTCTGTCTGTGACAACGGCGGCGGTATTCCGGAAAACCTCATCCATAGTATATTTGATCCCTACTTTACGACCAAACCCGAAGAAATTGGAAGCGGTATCGGACTCTACATGTCCAAGATGATTATGGACACACATATGAAAGGAAGTATTACAGCCGAAAACACTTCTGAAGGTGCCTGCCTGATGTTACAGCTCAAAGCTGTCCAAAGGCTTGCCTGATTGAATAAACTTTTTCTGATGCTTGCTTCAGCCTGTCTGCTTCAGGCCAACATCCTTATCATCAATGCAAAGATCTATATCTGCAATAAAGCTCAGACCTACAAGACAAACGGTGCCTGTCAGCTCCACATCGAAGAGAAAATAGGTTCACTGGAGACAGGTAAAGAAGCTGATCTGATCAGCTTGGGAAAAGACCCTTCGAGACGAGAACAGACAAGATCCACACTATTAAAGTCATGCAAACATTTATAAAAGGAAAAAGCGTTTATGAACAACCCTAAAGTCACATTGGAGTACCTGCATATATCAAACCAGGCTGCTGAAGCGAAGATCGCTCTTCAGGGCGCGCATATTTTTCATTTTCAAGCCAAAGGAAAGAAGCCGCTTTTATGGCTAAGCGAAACCGCGTTGTTTAAAAAAGGTAAGGCTATTCGAGGCGGTATACCTGTCTGCTGGCCATGGTTTGGTCCAAATAGGCAAGACAGCACCCTGCCAAACCACGGTTTTGCCAGGACATCTTTATGGGAGCATATAGCAACTGAGTCCCTCAGCGAAACAGAGACCAAGGTGACCCTCAGACTGACTAGTTCATCCGAGACACTGAGACTCTGGCCTTTCAAATTTGAGCTAACTCTAGAAGTCACTGTCGGAAGTGAACTGCATGTCTGTCTGATCACCAAGAATCTGGATAGCGAAGCTTTCACTATCACCAATGCTCTGCATACTTATCTGGCTATCGATGATATCAAGACCGTCTACGTCGACGGATTGGAGCAGAAACGCTATTATGACAAGACCTTAGACAGTTTTGATAATGTCCAAGAAGAAAGACTTGAGTTTCGCCAAGAGATCGACAGGATTTATCAGGGCATAGCATCTCCTGTCCATGTCCATGAGAAAGAGAGCCGTATCAGAATAAAGACAGAAGGTTCACAGACTCTTGTAATCTGGAATCCGGGAGAAGTACTTGCAGAAACGTTTTCCGATCTCAGCGACTACTCCAAGATGCTCTGCATAGAAAGTGCCAATGCACTTGATGATGAGCCGCATATCCTACCCGGTGAGACACACCGGCTGGCAAGCATACTGTCACAAGAGTAAGGGTTTAGTGCCCTTCGGCATGCATATCATCTAAGAACTTCTGCTCATACCATTTGATGATAAATAAGAGAGCAAAGGCATAGACAAAGATACTTAAGATGATCACGCCCATGACGACTTGCGTAAACATCTCCTTATAGATAAAGGTATCCGGCAAGGCATGGACCATGATCATAGAAAGACCGCCTTTAATACCCGCAAATGTAAGGATCGACCACCAACGGTAATTGATATCTTTGATATGTCGGCTTCGTTTGGAGATAAAACTGAAGTTGAACATCATAAGCGCACGTATCAGCGTTGTCACAGCAAAGAGGATCAGTATCTCTTTGGAATAAAGAAGAAGCTTGTCGATCTCGATGATCTCGGCAAGCGTGAAGAAAAGGACAGCATTGGCAAACAAGGCGAAGAAAGAGATGATCTGAAGGTTTTCGTCCAGTCTTGCCTGTGTCGTGATGATCTTTTCTGCATTGGTATGCGGTACTTTGACGGATGTGTCATCGATAATGCTCTCATGCGAAGAAGCCGACTTAAACTGTCTGTTGATGTAGTAGCGCAGGGTCATGACCGAGACGATCAAAGCAAGGATGCCGGAGACATGGATGGCATGCATCTCGGCAATGCCGAAAGAGACATAGGCTGTGAGAAGAACAATAATAAACTCGTCTGTGACTGTATGCAGCCACTGCAATATCGTCTTGGCGATGTAGCCGATGATAAAACCGATAAGTGTAGACAAGGCGAGTACCTTGATCAGGACAAGGGTGATACCGGCCGGACTTACTTCGACACCGTTGATCAGAGGAAGACCGATAAAAAAGAAGGCGATGACTGCTGTCGCATCATTAAAAAGGCTCTCGCCTTCTGTCAGGACTTTCAATGAATGAGGAAGCTTGAACTGCGAAAATATAGAGCTCACGCTCACCGCATCAGTCGCCAGTACCATCGCAAAAAGACAGATCAGCATACCCACTGTAAAAGAGTACTCTGCAAAGACGACAAAGTTCAGTGCCACACCGATGAGTATTGAAAGTACCACAGCTACAAAACTCAGATAGAAGATAGCTATACCATGACGTTTGAGATCATGAAGTTTGAAGTTTATCGCATCCGGCAGCAGGATAAGCGGAAGCAAAAGATAGACGATACCGTCAAAGTTTTCCTGAGCCGAGATGTTGATATGCTCAGGAATGATCGAATAAGTCAACAGGGTCAGGCCCATGATCCCTATAGGAAGGGGAAGTGACAGCTTACTTTGCATGATACGCGAGATAAGCAAGATAGAGATGATCGCGATTAAGATAGTGCTCATAATGTTCCTTCTTTGTATTCCAAGGATTATACCAATATTTGAGCCTCTCTTTTCTGAGCTTAGATATAGCATTAACCTGCTAAAATTCCAGTACAACACTACACGGAGTCTTCTTATGTCTAAAAGCTTTTCAACCCTTTCTCTGAACGAAAAAATGCTCGCTAATCTTGATCAGCTTGGCTATACGACAATGACACCCGTACAAGAAGAAGCGCTTCCCCTGCTTTTAAAAGGCGAGGATATCATCGCCCAGGCAAAGACGGGTTCTGGCAAGACAGCTGCCTTCGGGATAGCGCTTTTGCACAGCCTCGATGTCAGCGAAGTGAAAGTCCAGGCCGCAGTCATCTGCCCTACACGGGAGCTATCTGAACAAGTCGCCAATGAACTCCGCCGTCTTGCGCGTTTCAAAGACAATATCAAGATACTGACTTTGGTCGGCGGCGAAGCGGTCTATCCGCAAAAAGTCGCTCTTGAAAAAGGCGTGCACATCATCGTCGGGACTCCGGGACGCATCATGGATACGATCACCAAAGAGCATCTAAACCTCGAGAATGTCAAGACACTGGTGCTGGATGAGGCCGACAGGATGCTGGACATGGGTTTTCATGACGACATTGCCGCGATTATCAGAAACATCCCGTCCAAGCGCCAGACCCTTCTTTTTTCGGCCACCTTTGAAGCCGAGACAAAAAAGCTTTCCAAAAAGTTTCAAAACGATGCGCAGTTTATCAAGATAGAGTCCGATGAAGCCGAGGCAACGATAAGCCAACACTTTTACAAAGCCGAGAAAGAGCAGAAGATCAAACTCATAGAGGCCATCATCTCAACCAACAAGATAAGCTCCTGTATCATCTTCTGCAATATGAAGTCGACCTGCGATGAAGTCAGTGAAGCCCTTCAGAACAAAGGCTTCGATGCGGCAGCCCTTCACGGTGACATGGAGCAAAAAGACCGCAATGAGATCCTGACCATGTTCACCAACCAAAGCCGAAATATCCTTGTCGCCACCGATGTCGCTGCCAGAGGTCTTGATATCAAAGACCTTCCTGCCGTTATCAACTATGACATCACGCCGCATCCTGAAGTACATATGCACCGCATAGGAAGAACGGGACGCATGGGGCAGGAGGGTCTTGCCCTCACTTTGGTCGGCACCAAAGAGATGAAGTTCTTCAAAGCCATTGAAGCGTACACGAAACAAGAGTTTGTTCTTGAAGATGCCAAGGATCTGCACAGTGACAAAAGTTTTGACCGTACGGCACCGATGCGTACGCTGAAAATACTCGGTGGCAAAAAAGACAAACTCCGTCCGGGAGACTTTGTCGGTGCGCTCAGCGGTGAACTTGGATTTAAAGGCGATACCGTCGGTAAGATAGCCGTCTTGGACCGCATGAGCTATATCGCCGTAGAAAAAGAGCACTTTTATGCCATACAGCTCAAAGATGACCGTCTTAAAGTGAAAAAGACAAAATATCGCTACATCAAACTTTAAATAGCGGCAAGCGTAATATAAATATGCTATAGTTTTCGCATGAACAATAAAGCACTTATTTTCGAGATCTTGGTCATATTTGTCTTGCTTCCGATACTTATCCTGTCCGTATCGCTGCCAAAAGAAGGCATCATGCTTATCTTGTGGAGCGCATCCGCATATGCCTATGTGCAACTTCGAAATACAGATATTACCATTTTTAGCTTCGACTTCCAGAGAGAAGACCTGTTTTTCGTACTGAAAAGATTTGCACTGATTAGTATCGCGATGACCGCTTTCGTTCTGCTGTACGAACCTGATAGCTTTCTGTCACTGCTGAAAGCACGGCCTTTCTTCTGGTTTGCTGTCATGCTGCTTTACCCTTTGCTGTCTGCCTATGTGCAGGAGCTTCTCTTTCGAAGTTTCTTCTTTCATCGGTATAAACAGCTTTTTAACGGTCACACCTTCAGTTTTGTCTTGACCAATGCCCTGCTCTTTGCCTATATGCATATTATCTTTGAGAACTGGGTCGCTGTCCTCTTCACCTTCTTCGGAGGCTTTCTCTTTGCACAGACCTACCTGAAGACCCGATCTACCTTACTCACAGCCATAGAGCATTCTCTGTATGGAAATACTATCTATACACTTGGTCTGGGACACTATTTTTTCCATAGTGCGACGCTTTGATTTTCCAGATCACAACGACAGAATCAGCCCTGTCGATTTGTGATATACTCATAAAAAGCAAAAACTTCAGAAAATAGCGGTTTGCCTTTAAAAGGAGAAAGATGCAAGTAGAGTGGGATCAGATAGTCACTTATTATCTTCTTTACTCCCTTGCAGGCTTGGCTATCCTTCTGACGCTTCTGCACATGCTTTACAAGAGACGTTCTCCCCTGTCCATGACGGCCTGGCTTCTGCTTATGGTCATCGCACCCTATGCCTTTGTCCTGTTTTATTTTTTCTTCGGTATTAGAAAGCGCTCTTTGCATAAAGAAAAATCTTCTATGCTCCTGCGTCGGAAGGATGACAAGCATCTTCCTGTCCATCCTATCGATACTTTGCTGCGCAACAACGGACTTCCCTCTTCGACCCACGATAACAGCTTTCATATCTATACCGACGGTGTCAAAGCCTATGAAGCACTTTATGCTGCCTTGGATGCCGCCGAACATTCCATCTGCATCAGTACCTATCTCTTAAAAAATGATGTGGTTACACAGAGGCTTTTTGATCTTCTTATCCAAAAGTCCAAGGCGGGAGTGAAGGTCCGTATACTAACCGATGCTTTTGGCTCCATAGGGATGTTTTTCTGGCAGACACCACTTAAAAAAATGCGCGCAGCCGGTATTGAAATAAGCTTTTTCATGTCGCTTTTCACCTTTCCTTTGCATAACCGCTTTAACCTGCGCTATCACAGAAAGATCTATCTTATCGACAACAGGGTCCTCTTGAGCGGCGGGATGAATCTGGCCAGTGAATACATGGGACCAGAACCTGTAAATGAGCGCTGGAGTGACCTTTTGTTCAAAGGGGAAGGTCCGATGGTCCATGATTATTGCAATATCTTCGAATCAGACTGGGCTTTCAGCCATCATACCCGGGTAAAAAAAGCAGGTGCGGTCACTCCCGTCAAAAAGGGAGAGTGCGTAGTACAGGTCATTCCTTCAGGCGCCGATGTAGCCGGAGACCCCCTGCTTGAAGGGATCCTTTACGGAATACACAATGCCTCTAAACGGGTCTGGATCGTAACACCGTATTTCATCCCCGACGAGTCTATACTTCAGGCCCTTGGGATCGCACTTCACCGCGGCGTCGATGTCAAGCTCATCACCCCAAAAGAATCCGACAACCTTATAGCCGACCTCGGACGAAGCAGTTATATCCGCGAATCTCAGGAACTCGGGATCAATGTAGCCCTCTACAAGGGTCCTATGCTCCATGCCAAAGCTATCTTGTTTGATGACGACGCACTTATTCTCGGCTCCGTCAACCTTGATGTCCGAAGCCTGTTGCTCAACTATGAAGTCGTTTCTGTCATCTATACAAAAGAGACCATAAACGAGGCAGTCAAGTGGATGAAAAAGTTGATGAAAGACGCCGACGCCGATATCGAGCCTGCTGACAGAGTACGGCGCATCCTGGAAAATCTCATGCGAATCTTCGTTCCTCAGCTGTAGTCCATGCTTGCTCCCCGCCAAGACCCCTTCTCCTATCAGCATCAGAACAAAGAGCTTGAACCTGCTTTTTCCCTGCTATGCTGGAACATCCACAAGGAGAACCTGCTGCCGGACTTTCAGCTCCGCCTGCATACAGTTTTACATACCTATCCCAGTGATTTTCTGCTTTTGCAAGAGTACAAGATGCCAAAATCCCAGCCTCATGATCTGAGAGGACTCTCTTACGCTATGGCAGCCAATATGGAGACAAAAAAATCTATCTACGGCCTTCTTACAGCTTCACGCTTTGGTTTTGTTGCCAAGCAGACTGCGCTGAGCCATAAAAAAGAACTGATGGTCAGTACACGAAAGAGTATCCTTATCACCACCCACTCTTTTACTGACACCCGGACCCTGCATATTGTCAATATGCATGGCATAAACTTTGTCTCTTCCAAGACCTTTGAGAATGAACTTAACAACCTGGACGCTTTGCTTCAAAGCTATTGCGGAGCGATGATCGTCTGCGGCGATTTTAACAATTGGAACAAGAGACGTATCAAAGCACTGGATACTTTCATGCAGAGGCTGTCACTCGAACAGGCAGCCGTTCACAACAGCCATCACGTCAAGCATATCTTCTTAAAACCCATTGACCATATCTATTATCGGGAACTGCGGCTGCTCAAAGCCGAAGCCATCGATACAAAAAAGATCTCGGACCATAATCCTATCCATGCCGTATTTGAACAGTTGTAATAGGGACGAAGAGACTCTGTACATTTGCGAAAGCATCTTTACGCTAAGATTACGGAACCATTTCAGGCCCTGAAGTCTGCTACAAAGAGTTGACATGAATTTTAACCGCGTCCATATCGAAGTCACCAATATATGCGGCCTTGCCTGCAGTTTTTGCCCGCCTAAACTGCAGCCATCCAAGACGATGCCGCTTCCTTTTTTTGAACAGACCCTGACCCAGCTGCAAGGCTACACCAAGGAGCTGGCCTTTCATGTGATGGGCGATCCTCTCACCCTTTCAAACCTTCATGAATATCTTGACATCTCGCAAGAAAAAGGTTTCGCAGTCACCTTGACCACAAGCGGTTATTATCTGAAGAAGACTTCTTTCAGCACGCTCTTTCATCCGGCAGTAAGACAGGTAAACATCTCATTAAACGCTTTCAACAAGAACAGTCTCAATCTTACTTTTGATGATTATATGGATTCCGTACTTGGCTTATGCACCGAGAAACTTGCAAACCATCCCAAGCCTTTTATCAATCTGAGACTGTGGAACTTTGATGAGGCCTGCAGCGAAGCCGAGTTCAACACCATACTGTTTAAACGCCTGGAAGATGCCTTCAATATTACACTCAATACGCAAGAACTCTATACAACACGTCCAAAATCCATCCGGCTCGCTTCAAAAGTCCTTTTGCATTTTGACTCCTACTTCGAGTGGCCCTCTTTAAACTCCTCGCATGACACCCATGGCACCTGCTATGGCCTAAGATCGCATATCGGTATACTGGCAAACGGAACGGTAGTACCCTGCTGTCTTGACGGCGAAGGGGTCATCGACCTTGGGAACCTCAATGAAAAGTCCCTTTCAGACATCCTTTCTTCCAAACGTGCGAATGATATGCGCGAGGGATTTTCCAGAACAGAGGCCGTTGAAGAGCTATGCCGAAAATGTTCCTACAAAGACCGTTTCACAGAAGAGAGTCATTCTTAGTCTTTATTGCCCTGATAACGCATTATAAAGATAAACAGACTTAAGGATACGATCATTATCCCAACACCTGCTATCAGATAAAAGGCGTGGATCATCTGTGAGTAATCGCTCAGCGATATCTTGAAGACGACCATCAGCGATTCAATTGAAAGTGCGATGATGATCGAGGTCAAAAAGCGCGCCAGCAAGCGGTTTTCAAGGTTGTTCTTCCGGCTGAGGCTCTTATAAAAGACCTCATGCTCCAGCACAGTCTTCGCCAGATCAAAGATGGCCAAGCCCAAAGTCAAAGCAATAATAGAACGAAAGAGCCCTGAGAGAAGCTCTTGATGACTCCCCTCGATCAATGCCCATATTATATAGACGGCATAGATGATCAAAGCCACTGAAAAACCCGCCAGCATAAATCCGAAAATCGCATAAAAGTAACGGGTAAAATCACTGAAACTTTCATGCCCCTCTATCAAGGAAAGCTCTTTCAAGAGGGCATACAGTTCAAAATCATAGACAACATATTCATCCTCAAGCTGCACTGTCACTGTAATATAAGGGGTACCGCTTCGGGAGTTGATATAGGAGTTTGAGATATAGATATGATCATCTCTAAACTGTACACGTCCTAAAAGATGTGATCTATCGATACCGATGGAACTGCTGTCGAGTCTGTCTTCTGTATATAAAGGTGTCGACTGCTTGTATTTGCTGTTTATCTTGTAGGTGGCTTTTAGTGCAGGGAAAAGGGCAAAGACGGCCTTCTCTTTCATCATGTCATATTGATTGAAATCCAGACTTTCCATCATCGATGTCAACGAGCTTTCTATAAATGCACGGTGTTTTTTGTAGATCGCAATGGTCTCTTTCATAACTGCCTCGATTCAGATATCACAAGAGCTTCGTAAAGCCCTGATATATTTCAAGCAAGGAAGTATTGAAGTTTAGCACTAAACAACCCAAAAAAAGCTCACAAGAGAGGATTAGATCAAAATTCTAATCTTTTCGGTATACGAAAGAAAAGCTTACTCTTTCCAGACCTCTTCGGTGATCGTTATAGTATTCTCCTCATCAAGCAGGCTGAGTTCTGCATCGCTGATGTTACATTGCAGATGCATCGTCCTTTGCGCCAAAACTTCGATATCACCTCTTATTTTCAGATTGACGACACGAAGGTTCTTGAAACGTTTGAGTGTCTTCTCGGCCTGTTTCCACCAGGCCAGAGCACTCCCTTCCTGATAGGTATAGATAATGACCTGTTCGGAGCGTCCACAGGCTTTGCGAATGCGTTTCTCATCAGGCTGTCCCAGGTCTATCCAGAGCTTTATCTCGCCATCCAAAGCCTTTTGCCATAGATCGGGCTCATCATCTTGAGAGATGCCCTTGCTGAAGAGCAGCTCCTCATCAGCATTCAAAATAAAGGCTGCCAGACGGACCATAAGACGAAGATCATTTTCAGAAGGATGTTTTGCCAGCGTAAAGTCGTGTTCTGCATAATAATGCCGGTCCATATCCGCGATATTCAATGAAGCCTTATAGATAGTAGCGTTTGCCGCCATACTATTCCTTTTATTAATATTTTTTACACTAAAAGTTTTGAAAGACCAGGTTTTTCAAAGCCCGCTCTTCATCTTTTGCCGGAAACGTTTCCAGATTCTGTAAACGTCTGACAAAGCTAAATGAAGGAGCCTCCTCTTTATAGAGGTCCAAAATAAACTGCGGATCCAGACTCGGACTGTTTAGACACGAAAGTACAATACACTTATCTGAAGCCAGCTCGTTCAACCGACGGATGATCTTCTGATAATCTTTCGTCGCTGCGAAACTTCCTTTTTGAAAACTCGGAGGATCGATGATGATAAGGTCATAAGGGCCCGCTTTCTTAATACGCGAAAACGATTTCAGGATATTGTACGGCATATAGCGTGTACCTTTTATCTCGACGTCATTGATCCTATGGTTCTCGCGGCCTGTTGTCAAGACCCGCTTATTCATATCGACATTGACAACGCCTTCGGCCCCGCCTTTTAAAGCAGCGACTGAGAATGCACAGGTGTAGGAAAAAAGATTGAGTACCCGTTTGCCCTGCGCATTCTCGCGGACGAACTCCCGTCCTATTTTCATATCCGCAAAGAAACCGTTATTTTGGTTGCTTAACAGATCGAGTTTATAGCTGATGCCATTTTCGCGGGCGTACACCTTTTCAGGAAGCTCTCCGAAAATGATCTCGCTTGGTGCCTTTGGCAGATAGCGTCTTTGCAGTACGACAGCTTTGTAAGCCTGTGTCTGAAACAGCCGTTCAAAGAGAGTGTGAAGCTGCTCTTCCAGATCTTCATCTATCTCATCAAAATAAGCGATACTGAGTACCTGGTCGATCGAATCAACCGTCAGAAATTCCCAGCCATCATAGCATCCGCCGCGGCCATGAAAAAAACGGGCAAATTCCTGACTCTTCTGTTTTGTCTTGTCTAAAAGTTCTATGCGTAAGTCGTCAAATGTATACATAAAACGTATTGTACACGAATCTGCTTACGCTTTAGACCACGGTGTATTGACATTCCATCACGTCAGGAAAAACCGTGCTTCAAAACTCGCCAGGTACAATATTAAGACCAAGAGCATCCCATACCAACATCCCGCCGCGATAGTAAAATATCTTTTCTGCAGGGAACCCCAGGCGGATCATATCTCTGATACCCGTAGGAGACTGGGTGCATACAGGACCATTACAAAAGGCATAGACTTTAGGTGCCTGCGTGCAATCCCATTTTGTATCTGTCTTTTTACATCCCAGTTCATCCAAGCGAAGCTCTATTTCGATATAAGGTATATTGATTGCCTTAGGGATCGTTCCTTTAAGAAAATGGTCTTCCAAGCGCATATCGACAAGTTTGGCATCTTTATCATTGAGCGCGTGCAGCATCTCTATCTCGCCGACCAGGGTCACACCTTTTGCCGGGAGCAATGGTTGGAAGTAACCCTTGTTTTTTGCGCACAGAGTCACCGTCCGTCTGATTTCTATGGTATCCTTTCCGCTGCCTACCGTATAACTGGTCTGTTCTTGGGACAAAAGCCCCAGATACTCAATCTTTGGATGGAAGGATTCCGCCCATAAATTGGCTGTTAAGAACAAGCCAAGTATCAACGTTAAAATACGACTAAGTCTATACATAAGAACTCCTTTTACATTATCATATCCAAGCTTTTCTTCCTTTGCGACAATCTTTTTCTAATACCCTGTTAAACAAAGAAGATCACAATGTTTCTATGGGAATCATTCAATATATACTCTTTTACATGAACTGCCTAAACACCTGAACGAACTTGGCAAAGACAAACTCATTGTCACGGCCTGTCCGCACAAAGACAGAGCGATCATGGCCCGTACCTTTCTACGGCTCAAAAGCTGTAAAAGCCGTTATCTCTCAGACGGCCTCATAGAGGACTCGCCGAATACTGGCGAGGCGACAGTGCGAAAGAGTTTCTACAGGAATATCATCTTAAAAAAAACAT
Source organism: Sulfurimonadaceae bacterium (assembly GCA_041553795.1). Taxonomy (GTDB): domain Bacteria; phylum Campylobacterota; class Campylobacteria; order Campylobacterales; family Sulfurimonadaceae. The sequence goes on along the minus strand of JBFEIF010000036.1, from coordinate 3,873 downwards.
CGAAAGATAAAGTCGCTCATCTGTTTCAACCCGGTGCGATGAAAGCCCCTCTTTTCAAGACATAAATGTCTAAATTTAAGCTTAGGTCCTTAGTCGTATTTACATCAAAAACTTTTTCTTCTTTATATATTATTTTCTTATAATGTTGGGATATAAGGATGTGGGATGAAGACATTTATTCTATTGCTGGGCCTTGCCTGTTCTTTGCTCGCTATCAGTGCCGAAGATGCTGCTTTTGTGCTTGATTATCATGACAATTACAAAACAGCCCTGAGCAAGGCAAAAAGTGAGGACAGACTTTTAATGCTTTTCATCGTACAAGACCCTTGCCCCTATTGCGAACGACAGGTCAACGACACACTTTCGGATATAAGGGTAGTAAAGAGCCTTAAAGAGCTAGTCTGCGTCGTCGTCGACAAACATTCACCCCTGCCTTCGGCATTCAAGACACAGATAACGCCTATGACCTTTTTCATCGATCCAAACAGTGAAGAGGGCATATGGGAAAGCTTTGGCTATGTATCCGTCGAGCTATTTCTTGATGACATCCAAGAGGCCAAAAACATCCGTATCAAAGGAGACAAAAACCATGATTAAGCTTATGACGACTACTGTTCTTCTTATACTGAGCACCTCATTGTATGCAGACAAAGAGAATGGCAAGGTGCTCTTTGACAACTCCAAATGTTTAGAGTGCCATAATATTGAAGATTTTAAAGACAAGGATCTAAACAAGGTAAAGACCTTTAAAGAGATGAAAGACCAGGTCTTTGCCTGTTCAATCGCAAACGATGCTATGTGGTTTGACGACGAAGTATATGACGTCTCGACCTACCTCAATCATGAGTACTACCATTTTAAGCAAAAAGAACAGGCATCCGAATAGGATTATTTAGATGCGATGGCATTTTCATCTATATCAGGATAGTAAGCATCTTCAGGTAAAAACCGTCCTGTCTTTTTCCAATTAGCTCCCGAATACCTTACCGTATAGACAGATCCCGTATTGAGCCAGAAGTCCCGTCTGTTAAACATAAAACGCGGAAAGTAATAGGGCATCGTTGAGGCAAGCGGCAGTCGGCTCCATTTGCTTTTATCCGTCGCTTCAAGGATATATTCTTTTCCATTGGCAAAGAGGACTACCCAGGCATGCCCGCCTCTGGCTTGGCCTCTAAACTGGACTTCGCCCAGAGCGATACGGGCGTCATAACCCAGACCAATAAGCCAATCTGCCAAAAGAAGCGCATGGTCCTCACAATCGCCGAGGGTGAACTCAAATGACTGTCGCGGAGTCTGCCACACATCTTTTCGTCCATCATACTGTATTATGTCTTTTTGATAGTTCAGACGGGTTCGCAGCAGCTCAAGCGGCTGCCAGACTGATTCGGCTTGGAAAGGCACATATCCGTTAAGATAGCCGTTTGCAAAATAAAGCTGTTTGGATGTCGAAGCAGCGGTAAGCGCATAGACACCATAATTCAAGTAATTCAGACCATATCCGGTTGGAAACTTTAATTCAGGATGTTCTTTACGCTGGATCCTGCTCATCCCGTTTGTCGCGATATTTTGGGCTTTACCCTCTTTAGGAGTAAAAAAATCATATGCCGTTTTTGATCTCTTTCTGCAGATTAATGTTTTTGAGAAGAATCTTGTCTACACCTAAAAGAAGGATAACGCTTGCAACCAGTGTTATAAGAGTAAAGAGAAGGTTCAGTCCCAGAGTAAAGTACGTCGCACTTATAAATTCTGCTTCCATGACAACTCCGTGTTTTTTTAAAGGGTTATACCAACAATTGTGCAGATTCTTCAGCCTGTACTCTAGAGCTGCAGCATTTAGCTATAATTACAAGAACTAAACCAAAGGCCATTTTTCATGTCTAAATATCCCTCTTTATACCGGCAGTTCCGCTCTTTTTGCTTTCAGAACAATCCTAAAGACATCGAAGAGGCCATCGAGTATTTTGCTGTCTTTGGCGGGATGGGATGGACGATTGACACCTCGGTTCCTTTGGATGTACTGATCCAGGAAAAGGTCTTGAACAACTACCGCTATATTCACGGTGATATCACCAAGATCACACAGAGCAACAAGGTCTACCACTCTCTTTTGACAGCACTTGCTACCGGTGACAGAAGGGAGCATTCCGCTTTTAAGAAAGCTCAAGTCGGCAGGTCTCAGGGGGAAGAGTCTATAGACTTTCTTGTAGATCACGACCTGCTTGATAGGGACAAGCCCCAGGCCAGACCTCTTGATGAAAAAGAGGAAGTCTCAGACAGACTTTTGTTCACCCTGCCCTTTATGCGTTTTTGGTTTGCTTCCGTCTCCCCTTACTATAAAGGCATCAAAGAAGGCGATTTCACAGAGTTCAAGACAGCGCTTGCCAACAGAGAGCATGGATTCTCAAACTTCATCTATGAAAGACTTGTGATGGAGCTTGTGAAGCAGAGCTTTAGAGACGACCCTATCATCAAGATCGGTTCCTACTGGGACCAGACGCATGAGATCGATATCCTTGCCAAGACCAAGTCCGGCAAGGTGATCGCAGGCGCATGGAAGTTTTCCAAGTCCAAAGCCAAGAAATCTGATCTTGGCAAACTCAAAGAAAGCTGTACTTCAGCAGACCTAAAAGCCGACATCTATGTGCTCTTTTCTAAAAGCGGTTTTTCCAATGAACTCAAAAGTGAAAAAGGTGAAGGACTGAGACTCTTTGCCCTTAAAAACCTCAACACCCTCATTCAGGGTCTTGCACCAAGCGATCTTATCGACAACCAAAACAAAAAATACTAAGGCTCATCTGTGAAAAAACTATCCCTTCTCGTTCTCGTTCTTGTCATTGCCGCATTTGTCTATTTCAAACCGAAAGAAGACAAAAAAAACAAAGAGATCTTTCTCTCTTTTGTCCATATCGGTGATATTCATGGGCATCTTCTCCCACGAGAAAACCTACGCTTCGGTGAGGACAAATTTTCCCAAGGCGGTCTGGCCAGACTCTTCACTATCGTCAATCACCTACGCAATCGTGACAAAGACATGGTCCTTATCAATACCGGTGATACGATACAGGGTTCGGCTGAGGCACTCTTTACCCGGGGAGAAGCGCTTGTCGAAGTACTCAATGCCTTCGGCATCAACTATTACGCTCCGGGGAACTGGGACTGGGTCTACGGAAAAGAGCGCTTCAAAGAACTTTTTATAGGCGAAAAAGCGCTTGCCCATTGGAATCCGCTGATGGCAAACCTGTATGACGCGCAGACAGGGGCACTGCTTACATCACCCTATCAGATCCAAACGATCAAGGGTGTCAAGGTGGGCTTTATCGGATTCACTTCCGAGCGCGGACCTATGGCTGTAGGTGACTCTGTCGTGGAGGGTCTTCGTTTTACAAACGGCGATGAAGAGTTTAAGAAATATGTCACTGAACTTCGTCCTCAGGTCGATATCCTCGTCGTCCTTTCCGAGCTTGGCCTGGCCAAGAACATCCAATTGGCCAAAGAGACTGCCGGAGTCAATTTTATTTTCTCTTCGGATATGCATGAAGAGACACATAAAGAGGTAGTCCTTGAAAATGGGACCGTTCTTTTTGAAGAGGGACAGGACGGCACACGCGCAGGCGAGCTTAATATTCTTGTCAAAAACAGCAAACTTCTGGGTTACCGCTTCAAGATGCATACGGTTGATGAGAAGATCCCTGCAAACTCCGATATTGAAGAACTCGTTGCAAAAGTCCGTGCACCCTTTGTCGATGTACAAAAAGCAAAGAGTTTTGTCAACCCTTTCAGCAAGCGCCACCTGCAGGGTCCTATAGACCAGATCGTCGGAAAGACGCAGGTCGACCTTCACCGAAGCAACTTTTCCGCCTTTGAGATGCCCGC
>JBFEIF010000035.1:0-19436 GCA_041553795.1 Sulfurimonadaceae bacterium | reverse complement strand
TAGGTACGGGTTAGCGTAAAGAGCGATAAGAGCAATAACAAGTGTATAGATAACTTGTGCTTCGATCATTGCAAGAGCGATGAACATTGTAGTCATTAGCTTTCCGCCAAGACCTGGGTTACGTGCAGTACCAGCGATAGTTGCAGCAGCAGTGTGACCCATACCGATAGCACCACCAAGAGCAGCAAGACCAAGACCAACACCAGCAGCGATCATTGAGTACGCTTTAAGAGTTTGGTTAGCAACGTCACCATCATTTGCGAATGCTACAGCAGCAAGTGCTAGCATCATTAATACGATTTTTTTCATTATGTTTCTCCGTTTCAAAATCAAAGTCCGTTCGGCTAGCGTAACCCACCTTAAAACGGTGAGCCATGACCGCATAAATGCGTGCCATGTCCCTACTTGATACTTTGTATGCGGGATTTTACTGTCTCAGTGCTAAAAGTTTGATTAAAAGTAATTATATTGAATGAAAGAGATCTGTGTTCTGAGAAGAAGCTGCTGTGACAGCTTCCTAAAAAGAAGAAAAGAGTTATTCAGGACGGCCGAGACTGATCTTGTTCCCTTTGAACTCGAGTATCTCGACTTCGATCTCCTGTCCTTCAGAAAGGACGTCAGAGACATTCGTGACACGCTCTTTAGAGATCTTGGAGATGTGCAGCAGTCCGTCAATGCCACCCGGTATCTCGATAAAGGCACCAAAGTCGACAATGCGTTTGACCTTGCCCATGCAGAGGTCTCCTACATGGTATTCCGGTGCTTTTTCTTTTGGTGTAGAGAGAAGGCTCTCTATGTGTTCTCTTGCACCCCTGACACCTTTTTTGCTGTTTCCGGAAACACGTACATTTCCTTCTTTCTTGTCGATGTCGATCGCGACTTCAAACTTTTCGATGATCTCACGGATCACTTTTCCGGCCTGTCCGATGACATCACCGACACGAGCAGGATCGATCGAGAAGATATCCGTACTCGGAAGTCTATCTTCGTCTATCTCGATCTTCTTCTCTGCCTCTTTCATGATATCCAGGATATGGGCACGGCCCTGCTTTGCCTGTGCCAGAGCTTCGCGTAAAAGCTCTTTGGAGATGCCGCCCAGCTTGATGTCCATCTGCATCGCAGTGATCCCCTCATAAGAACCAGCGACCTTAAAGTCCATATCACCGTCATGGTCTTCAAGACCCATGATATCTGAAAGAACCGCATGCTTGTCGCCTTCGGTCACCAGACCCATTGCGATACCCGCGATAGGGTCACTCATCTCGATCTCGGCTGCTCTCAAAGCCAAATAACCGCCGCAGACTGTTGCCATGGAAGAGGAACCGTTTGACTCAAGTATCTCAGACACCAGACGTATCGTTCTTCCCGAAGCATCAAGAGCTGCTTCCAAAGCACGTTTACCCAAGTTTCCATGGCCGAGTTCTCGGCGTTTTGTCGCACCTATCGGCGAAGCTTCTCCGACGGAAAAACCAGGGAAGTTGTAATGCAGCATAAAGGTCTCGTTTTGTGTGCCTTCGTCCGTCAGGTTCTCAAACATCTGGGCATCTTTGCTGCCGCCGACAGTAAGGATGACCAGTGCCTGTGTCTGACCGCGGGTGAAAAGACATGAGGCATGCGCATTTGGAAGGACATTGGTCTCTATCGTGATCGGGCGGACTTCGGTAAGCGAACGCCCGTCTGCACGTATACCCTTTTCGATTATCTGGTCACGTACACATTTGCGTTTGAAGTTGACCACGGAAGACTTGATCTGATCATACGGCCAGCCGTTAAGGATTGCCGCTTCAGAGGCTTCGATCTCTTTGGCAATATGCTTCAATGCAGAGTTACGCTCACTCTTTGCCATCTGTGCGATCGCTTCTTCTATCTTTTCTGCATAGTTTGCTTTGACATGCGCATAGATCTCAGAGTTGCTGATCTCTTCGAGGATAGTCACCTCTTCAGAAGGTCTGGCTATCGGTATCATCGTATCTTCAAACTGCGTGTTTGCCACTTCAAGAGCTTCTTGTGCGATCGTTATCACATCAATAAGTTCATCTTCGCCCATCGCATTAGAGACGACGGTATTGATGACTTCAGAGGCAAGGCTCGGGTCTATCATCGGATCGATCATCGGCGCAGGGATCACTTCGGTCTCTACAGAACCGAGACTTCGCATCTCGATCATCAACAAGTCAACTTTAGAACCTGCGATGAAGAGATCCAGTGTCGATTCCTGCATCTGGGTATTGGTCGGGTTGATCTCGATCTTCCCGTCTATCTTCCCAAGACGCACACCCGTTACCGAGTTCTTGAACGGCAAGTCGGAATGAAGCATCGCTGCAGAAGCCGCATTAAGAGCGATTCGCTGAAGATCGGCTTCCTTGTCCACACTCAAGACCATGATAGTGATCTGTACAGGGTGAGCAAAACCTTTTGGAAAGACGGGACGCAGCGATCGGTCGATGACACGAGACGTCAAAGTCTCAAAATCGCTCGGTTTGCTCTCCCGCTTAAAAAAACCGCCGGGTATCTTTCCTGCGGCATAGGTCTTTTCGATATACTGAACTGTCAAAGGAAGGAAATCGCCTTCAATAGCTGTCTCTCTGTCAACAGTCACGGTTGCAAGCATGACGGTATCGCCGACTTTTAGCCAGGCGGCACCATTCGCCTGACGGGCTACTTTATCGAATTCATACTCTTCTATATGGTTATTGACTTCAAAAACACATCTTTTCATCTATTCTATCCTTGTTTTTCTAATATCTCTTCGATCTCTTCGTCTTTTATATCTCTAAAGTCTTTGTAGTAACAATAGGTCTTGACATAATCATTGACCTCGTGTACGACATAAGACTCGTCAACGATCTGATTCAATGCTTCGGCTACGCTTTTAGGTGCGACCGGTATTGCTACGAAAACCGCTTTTGCATCCATGTTCATAGCCGTCTTGATCCCTGTCATCAGCTTAAGACCCGATTCACATCCTTCATCGACCAGCAATACATGCTCATCCTGCAGGCTTGGAAACTGTTTGCCCTTTCTGAACTGATAGACACTCGAAAGTATCTTTTCCTCATGCTTTCTATGGGCTTCACCGTATATATAATCATACTGTATCCCGAAGGCATCCACAAGTTCTTCATTGACGACGATCTCTTCGGTCTCACTGACACGTCCAAGTTCACAGTCATGGTTTGCAGGTGCGTAGATTGCTTCCGAGAAAAGGATCTCCACAGGTACACCGACTCTTTTTGCAATGATAGAAGCGATTTTGAGACCGCCGGAAGAAACAGCGATGATCTTCCACTTTTCCGAACGTATACGCTCTATCGGCAAGGCATCCATCAACTGAGCTGCCGCATCATCTCTGTCTTTGTAATATTGGTTCATAGGGCTGAACCCGCTGCTGAACCCAGTAGGTATTTCATACTTTCCTCCGTAAAGGTCGCTCCGAACCCTAAATAGATGTTGTCCGCTTTGGAGTTAAGAAAATTATCCCATCCTGCGTACATCTCCAGATGTTTCAAGAAACGGTAGCGTAAACCGAATCTCAGATGGGCACTGTCATCGCGAAGGTCGTTTTGGGCATTGAAGTCATACCCTTCAAAACTGAACATAAGGCTGTCTTTCATCGCGAAATAATCAACACCGAAACCGCCTGTCGACTCTATCAGACCGGCTCTAAACAAAAGATCATCATAACGCTTTCCGTACTGGGCGGAGAAATAGAACTTCCCTTTGTCGTGTGTCTCGGGATCTCTGTAGTCTCCGTTGATATCCCTGTGTGTATAGTCGTCCATGGATATGACACTCAGCATATAATAGGTAGACGGGTCCGGAAGATAGTTGATATCCACATGCGTCTTGACATATTCATCGCTTAACATATAACGCGCGTTCATGCCGAACTGAAGCTCGCTCTTGGTAAAGTTCGACAGAAGTTTATCCACCTTCTTAAAAGCCTGCTCACCGCTGCTGAAGAACTCATCTGCCGAGACAAGCGCATTATTAAGCGGCGCTTTGTTCTCCTCAAAGATACTAGAGAGGTTGTCTTCCAAAGAGATGAACTTGTCCATCGCAACAGGAAGTTTCTCATCCAGGGTCCCGCCGACATTGTCAAAACGCTTTGTCAAAGAATCCAGCTGAGCCATGATATCCGGCAGTCTTTCGTTCACCGTCTTGCCTGTCTGGGTAAACTCCGCTCCCATCGTCTGGAAGTTATCAATAGCCCCGTAAAGGTTTTTTCTGTTTTCCGCAATGACTTCACGCAGGGACTTGCCGACTTCCGCGAACTCTTTGAGCGCATCCTGAAGGTCTTTACGCGCTTTAGGATCAAAGGTCTCACGAAGTTCTGACATAAAGAGACGCACTTCTTCTGCGGCTTTGTCTACCGTGTCGCTCGTCTCCTCAAAAGAAGCGAGACGTCCTACGCTTTTCAACGAACCGTCATTTGCCAGATATTCATTCGAAGTACCAAGGCTGATATTGATCAGCTTTCCGCCCAAGACCGTATCCTGAGTCACCATCACAGTAGAATCAACCGGGATCATTATCCCTTCTTGGATAAAAAAGCGCAGTTTAACTTTGTGGTCGACCAAAGAGATATCATCAATATAGCCGACTTCGACTCCGTTAAGCTTGACCTTGCTCTTTTGCTCAAGTCCGGAGGCATCTTTGATAAAGGCATTGACCTTCATCCCCTCTTCATTAAAGCTTCCAAGGTCATTTACCTGGGTTGAGAGCATAAACAGCAAGACCAGCCCGGAGGCAACAAAGGCGCCGACTTTAGCTTCTACGTTCATCTTCTACCTTCATACTCTAGATTCATAAGGATCATTCGATCTCTGATTTTTTATAATCAACTTCAAACCCGCCCAATGGTCTAAGGTTCAATGTTAAATAGATGATCTTGTCCTGTATACCCGATGCGACTCCCGAAGCATCAAGTATCGGACGGATATTTTCGACATATTTCAGTTCCACACTCCAACATCGCTTCGCATATACACAACCCAGATGACGGTTTTTTGTCTTGCTTGCCTCTATATCATAAGCATATCCGGCATAATATTGCCATCTGCTTGAATGGTTGTAACGTGCGTTTGATGTCACATACCGCGTGTGAGTACGGATATCTTTGACCAGCTTGTCCTCATACAGATGTGCGACATTGAATATAAATGTGCTGTTATTATACCCTATCGAGTTCTGAGTCTTTGCTATAACATTACGGTCATAATTGTAAAAAGTGTTATTATAGTAGTTTAGACTTCTTGTAAAGTAATAGCGCAATTCGTTTTCAAGATCGCCATACTTGTCATACCCTGACTCATAGATCAAAGGCTGTCTCACCCGGTGATACAACTTCTCGCCTTCTTCATCGGTAAAGATATATTGGGAAAACTCCACAGAAGCCTGTTCTATGTTCTGTTCTATAGTATTGTATTCACACGGACCGATACTGCTTCCAATGCATTCGTCTTTGAAGATCTGTTCATAGTCGGCATAAAAACCGCTGCGCTTCTCTTCACCGGGATGCTGGTACGAGACCGTCATGCCTATACTGTGTGTAAAGTCGTCAAAGGACTTGACAAGATTCGAATTTAACTCTATCTGCTGAATATCACGGCCGTATAGACCCGGAGTATAGCCATGTATCGCATCCTGTGTTTTGGCACTGTTCGGATCATCAGGATTATCTGAACCATAAAAACTGATGTGGGATGCATAAAGGTTCTCGCTCATCGTCAAAGTCAGGTACTCATCCAAAAGCGGGAACTGAAGGCTCAAAGGAGCGCTCAGCTCGTTTTGCACGGCATTCTTTCGTGTCTCTCTATAATTATTGGTCGATCTTAAATCAAATGAGTATAAAAAATGATCGTCTAAAAACGTGTTGAGAGAACGATGGTACTGCAGGATCGGAAGGTTTTGAAGCGTATCCGAATTACTGTCCTTTTGCAGATCGATAAAATACTTGGCGTACATACCGTAGTAGTTCTCGCTCTGGTTCAGGTAGGCATTAACCTTGGAGGTAACCTGAGACGTCGTGGCATAATTCAAAGAGTCGTTCTCTTTCAAGTTCAGATATTCGACATCGTTCAAATAGGTGATATCCGAATAGATCCCGGATGAACCTTCGGTTTTCGAATCGAACCATGTCCTCAAAAAATCTCTATGCTCATAGTCGAACTCTACCCCGTAATGCTGGTCGTTTTTCAGGTTGAACTTTTCCTGATAATCAAGCTTTTCATTAAACCCGCCCAGTGTCAGTGAACCGACTGATCGGGGAGAATCGACAAAACGAAGTTCGGAATAAAGCCCCTTTCCGCGTTTGGTACGTATCTGAGGAAGAAACTCAATATCCCACTGAGGAGATTCAGCTATATAAAGTGGTTGTTGGTATAAGAATCCTTCATCACTTGAAAGTCCGAAAGTCGGACGCAGCAATCCCGTTCTACGCGTTGTGTCAGTAGGATAAGCGACATAAGGAAAGTAAAAGACAGGGACTTCTCCGGCGTACAGCCTGGCATTATACAGCTGTATCCACTGGTCCTCATCATCATAATACCCGCTGCTGAAACGCAGTGTCCAATCCGGATCTTGGGGATTACACGAAGAGAGCACACCGGTGTGCAGTTCGTACTCTTTTTGCTGCGCCTTTGCCGAGCGGGCACTGATCCACAACTCATCACTGCTTTCTTGAAAGAGGAAAGGTCGGAACTGCTTGATCTCATCCTGGGTGTTAAGCATCAGGTAATCACCCATGGTATAGTACTCGGCACCCTTAAGCGCCGTTACGTTCCCGTAGAGTTCTATAACACCGGCCGAGCGGTCAAAACTTGCTGATTCAGCACTGATATACATCCCGTCATACAAGACGACGACATCATTATTTGCTTTGACATAAGAACCGTTTGTATCCATAGATGTAGCGAATACCTCTACTTTTTTTTCTGCATGTGCGAGTATCACCGCAAGAAAAAGAAGAAGAAATATTCTAAACATCGACGATCACTGTTCTGGCTGTTTTATCATGCCATGTCTGACGGACGGGATCAAGCAGACCCCAAATAAAACCTGCATAAAAGAACATCTCGCTGATAACACGGACAACAGCCCGGTTAAATGCGCAGAAAAAAGAAGGCATGTCGTTTGATCCAAGTTCAAGTATTCTGATCTTCATTATTATCTTGCCGGGGCTTGCTGCATACTGAAGCACAAAAAAAGTATGATAGATCACCTTTAATAGCATAAACTCCAGAATATAGGCATTGACAAGTTCTATTTTGTCTTCTATACTGCTCAGTCCCGTAAAACTGTCCCAGATAATGCTCAGCCAGATCACAGACAGAAGAAGCTCGTCGATCACATAAGCAGCCAAGCGCTTCATCTTCGAGGCTAAAACCAACTCTTCTCTGTCTAGAAACTCAAATATCTCTTCATTCATATCTTAAGAACGCAGTGCCTGATAAGCGATATCCGTACGCAGTTTCTTACCTGCAAAATGCACCTGTCCGCATAGCATGTAGGCTCTGTCACGCGCTTCCTGTATAGAATCGCCCAGGCCAACACAGACAAGGACACGTCCGCCTGTCGCACATAGTTTTCCATCTATCTTTGAGACACCGGCATAGGAGATATGCGTGTTCTGCGCTATCACATCATGATGTATCTCATCAACGACTATCTCAGCCGGCATCGAAGATGAGTAAGGATACTCTTTGGAAGCCATGACCACACCGACAGCATATTTGTCATGAAACTCGACCTTAAGCGTATCAAGCTGAGATGTCGCCGCCTTGTAAAAAAGGTCAAAGACCGAAGATTTCATCAACGGCATCAATATCTCACATTCTGGGTCTCCAAAACGCACGTTGAATTCCAGGGTGATAGGTTCGCCGTTGACGACCATGATCCCGATAAAAAGCACACCTTCAAAAGGGGCTCCCTCTTTCTTCATCCCCTCAAGCGTAGGACGGACAATACGCTCTTTCACTTTTTCATACAGTACATCATCCACAAGCGGAGTCGGTGCATACGCACCCATCCCGCCAGTATTTGGACCTTGGTCACCGTCTAGAAGACGTTTATGGTCCTGAGCTGCCTGAAGAAGGACAAAGTCATCTCCGTCACAAATAGCAAACATCGAAAGTTCATACCCGTCAAGGAACTCCTCGATGATGACTTTCAGACCGGCAGCGCCAAATGACTTGCCGCTTAACATCTCCGAAGCCGCTTTTTTTGCCTCATCATGGCTCATTGCGATAATGACGCCCTTGCCTGCGCACAGACCGTCTGCCTTGACGACGATAGGCGCTGTAAGTGTGTCAATAAACTTAAAAGCCGTATCGATATGATCCGTCTCGATATAGGCTGCTGTCGGAATATTATACTTTGCCAAAAAGTTCTTCATATAGACTTTGGAGCCTTCAAGCTGGGCCGCTTCTTTAGACGGACCAAAGATCGTCAGACCTTCTGATTTGAAGATATCGACGACACCGTCGACCAGAGGTGCTTCCGGTCCGACGATCGTGAACTCGATATTGTTGTCCTTGGCAAACTGAGCCAATTCATGATAATCCTTGATGTCAACGTTCTCGCCAAGGTTCTCAGTCGCGCCGTTTCCCGGAGCAAAATAAAGCTTATCGACATTCTCGTCGTCTTTCATAGCACGGCCGATAGAATACTCTCTACCTCCGCTTCCCAATATCATTACGTTCATCTTATCTCCGATTATTTATTGTTTTGTGAAGGTCTTTGCAGATTATTTATAAAAACTCAGGCTATAAGCTTTAATCAATAATCATCTCTTCAAGGTGTCCAGGTGGGCGTTCCGCCTTTAGCTTTGGTTCTCAAAGCCGAATATAGTAAATCGAGACAGTCCTACGGTAGCAGATTCTCAGGCCACGCCCTCAAGCAAAAGTGCTTCACACAGACCGTCTACGGCATCTACTGGATGAATATGTAGAACCCCCTGATATGCGAGTAGTCGCACCACCCAGGCTGTTAAAATTATAACCAATAAAGCTTAAAAAAGTCGTTATAAGAGCAGGCTTTTTGCCCGTTCGATCGTGCTCTGGACTGAGGTCTTTTCAGAGATAATTGACTCGACTCCTTTTGGCAGAGCAGCGCGTGTTGTCTCGCCGATGCAGACGATCTTATACGTAGGTAAAAACGTATACAGGTTTTCAAAGCACTTCACTGAAGAAGGCGAGGTAAAGATGCAGATAGCATCGGAAGGAAGCTCTACTGTCTTATGCTCAAGACAAGAGGTCGTATAGACGACAAAAGAATCAACCCCTATATCTAATGCCTTTAGGGCTGACTCAATATCAAAGGCCAAGACCTTTGCATGGGGGTGCAAAGCCTTTAATTTACTGTATTTTTCCTTGACCAGACTTATGATACTGCTTCCGTAGCCTTCTGCGATATCAAGGAGCTTTGCACCATGCTCATTTGCGGCGGCAGCAGTCGAATCAGAGATGGCCAGCACCGGAAGATGCCTCCATTCGCCGATCTTGTCCAAAGCTGCAAACACCTCTTTTGATGTCACAATAATATAATCATAAGCAAAAAGATTGATTGAAGGTTGAAGATAGGTGACCTGAAGGATAGGAATATGATTCACCTCTGAATAAGGCGTCTTGGAAAAAAGAAAGATTTTCGAATATAGAGACAAAAGCACTCCTGCAGACAATAAAAGCAGGAGAACCTTCTCCTTACTTTTCTATTCCCACTCTATAGTAGCGGGTGGCTTTGATGAGATATCGTAAACGACTCTGTTGATACCATCGACTTCATTGATGATCCTTCTAGAGATCCTTTCAAGAAGATCATGAGGAAGATATGCAAAGGTCGCCGTCATACCATCAACCGCTTCGACGACACGGATACATACAGTGTTGTCGTAGGTACGGTTATCACCCATGACACCAACCGATTTGACATTCAACAGTACGGCAAATGCCTGCCATGTCTTTGCATAATAGCCGCTGGCTTTGAGTTCATCAAGCAAGATCACATCTGCTTCGCGAAGCAGTGTCAGATCAGGTACGTTGACATCACCCATGATACGGATCGCAAGACCCGGTCCAGGGAAAGGATGACGGTTAATCATACTTTCAGGAAGACCCAGTTCAAGACCGATCTTGCGCACTTCGTCTTTAAACAGCTCACGCAAAGGCTCGATCAGTTCAAAGTCCATCCAGTCAGGAAGACCGCCCACATTATGGTGAGACTTGATGACTTCAGAAGGACCGTTGACAGAGATCGATTCGATGACATCCGGATAGAGTGTCCCTTGTGCAAGGAACTTGATCCCCTGATGTTTTTTTGCTTCTTTTTCAAACTCTTCGATAAACGTATGACCGATGATCTTACGTTTCTGTTCCGGATCTGAGACACCGGCAAGTTTTCCAAGGAAGTTATCGACTGCGTCAACTGTCACCAAAGGCACTTTCAAGTTGATTTTAAAGACTTCTTCGACCTGCTCACGCTCACCCTTGCGCAGAAGACCGTTGTCAACAAAGACCGGGATAAGCTGATCGCCGATCGCTTCATAAAGCATTGCCGCAACGACAGAAGAGTCAACGCCCCCGCTAAGACCGCACAGGACTTTTCCGTCGCCTACTGTCTCACGGATCTTCGCTATCTGCTCTTTTAAGAAGTGCTCCATCTTCCATTTTTCAGTCACACCACAGATGTTACGTGCGAAGTTTCGCAGCATCAGATAACCTTCTTCAGAATGCTGAACTTCAGGGTGGAACTGCATCGCATAGATACGTTTCTCTTCATTCGCTATAGCAGCATACGGAGAGTTGTCCGAAGTGGCTATAGGTGAGAAACCTTCCGGAAGGACATCAACACGGTCTGAATGTGACATCCATACGATCCCGTTGTCGTCAACATCATCAAAAAGTGCTGATTTTGTTGCAAGCTTCAGTTCAGCCTTCCCATATTCATGATGATCAGAACGGATCACCGAACCGCCGAAGTCAACGGCTATACGCTGCATACCATAACAGATACCCATAACAGGAATACCCATAGTATAGACTGCTTGATCCACTACATAAGCATCTTTGTTATAGACAGACGAAGGCCCACCTGAAAGAATGATCCCTTGCGGGTTTTTAGCTTTAATCTCATCGACACTCGTGTGATAAGGGACGATTTCACAATATATCTTGTCTTCGCGCAAACGACGTGCGATCAGTTGAGTATATTGTGAACCAAAATCAAGAACAATAATGCTTACATTTTTCAATGGGATACCTTTAGGTGATCTAGTGAGTGAAAGGATACTCTATTTATCATTAAAAGTTTGTGAAAGTAGAGGCTTGTGTTTTAAGCCTCTAGAAAAGCGGGGGGATAAGACTTAATGTTCACCTTCGGCTGGCATCTCAAACTCAGCCTTGCACTCAGGACATTCTATCTTAGCAACCTCTATCTTGTTATGAACAACATGGTTGTTAAACAATCCAAGTACTTCGAACTGTGTATACCAAACTGCAATAGAAAGCATATAGCCGATAAGGATCGTCCACGAAAGACGCATATGCGCACTGAATGTATATACTCCTTTAAGCTTACCCATAACTCCGACACCCGCAGCCGAACCGAAGCTGATCAGTGAGCCCCCGATACCTGCTGTCAATGTCACAAGAAGCCACTGCTGAAGGTGAAGGTCTGGACTCGCTTTCAAAACAGCTGACATGACCGGAACGTTATCCACCACAGCCGACAGAAAACCGACACCGATATTGACGTAAGTCGGATTGAACATCTCATACAGTTTTACCGCATAGTTCAAGAAACCTGCGAAGTGCAATGCGCCTACAGCCGCCAAGATACCAAAGAAAAACAATAAAGTATCGTTCTCTACCTTTGCGATTGAGTGATAGATGTTCATATCTTCTTTATGCTTCTTCTGTAAGAAGTAGACATACAGTTTTAAGATAGAAAGACCAAAAAGCATACCCCACATCGGCGGAAGATGCATAACCTGTTTAGAGATGACTGCTGTTGCGATAGTAAATACACCTAAAGCGATAATGACCTTACCGCCTTTAAGTATCTCGATACGCTCTGCTTTTTCTTCATCTTCTTTTGTCGGATGGCCTGCAGGGACATAGAGACTAAGTAAATAACCCGTCACCAACCATCCTATTACTGCAGATGGGAAAAGGTACAAGAAGTCGATAAACTCACCCTTATGTGCAGTCCATGCCATCAAAGTCGTGATATCCCCAAATGGAGACCATGCACCACCCGCATTCGCAGCCACGACAATATTGATCGCACCCGGTACCAAAAAGGCTTTGTTCGTCTTGTTGATCGTGATAAGAACAGTGGACAAGATCAATGCCGTCGTCAGGTTGTCTGCAACCGGTGAGATGAAAAAAGCCAGTGTACCCGTTACCCAAAAAAGCTGCTTGTAACTGTATCCCTTGGCGATAAGCTTGTCTTTAAGCGCGTTAAACACACCACGGTCTATCAATGCCTCGATAAAAGTCATTGCGACATACAAGAAGAAAAAGATCTCAGCGATTTCCAAGATCAAATGTGCGATCTCTGTCTCAAAGACACGCATATTAATTCCATTATAGGCGTAATATGCCCCAATAATCATAAACATCAATGTACCGATAAACAAAGCCGGCTTGGCCTTATTAATATGATATTTCTCTTCTGCCGCTATAAAATAGTAACCGACGACAAATATTACCAGTAACAGCCAGCCAATAGGCTCTGTGACCATATCTAACGCGTCTTTCATTCTTCACTCTCCTTAATATAATGTACCCCTACCGAGGTCTTTCTTTTTAACGCTGAAGTCACTATCTCTTTTGCTGTCAAAAGACGAAGCTTCAATAGCCTTCCGATAGGCTTATGCAGAGTATTCTCGATAAAGTCCAAAGCTTCCTTCAGCCCTTTTTGTGTCCGTACGATACCCACATCTTCCCACATTATACGACGAAGTTCATCCTTATAGAGCGTATCATCCTCACAATACAAAGAATCTGTACTCATAGGAAACTGTTTAGGTATATAGGTAACACTTTTACTTTTTATCTTATTAACTGCACGCGCAGCAAAGACCAGGCCTTCGAGCAAAGAGTTACTTGCAAGACGGTTTGCTCCATGAACACGTGTCGAAGCGACTTCACCGATTGCATAAAGATTGTCGACACTTTCCACTTCGCCGTCAAGGTTCGTCTTGATCCCGCCGATAGCATAATGAAAAGCCGGAGAGATCGGGACGTGCTCTTTGGGAGGATTAAAACCCATATCCTTCAGGTTGGAAGCAATATTGGGAAAACGTGCGTTGAAATAGTCTACATCGAAGTTCTCGAAAGAGAGGTAGATCTCCTGTCCTGTTTTCTGCTTATAATCAAACATTGCCCGTGAGACGATATCTCTAGGTGCGAGTTCGGCTCGCTCATCATAATCTTTCATAAAAGCATAATTGTTTCCGTCTACCAGTTTGGCACCCTCACCACGGAAGGCTTCCGTAAGCAGTAGCTTTTGCGCAGCTTTTGAACTGACATAGACCGTCGGATGAAACTGCAGCATCTCCATGCGTTCGAGTTCGATACCTTTTTCCAGACAGATGCCCTGAAGATCCCCGCTGATCGTATGGGCATTGGTGTGAAATTCAAAAAGAGAACCCACCCCGCCCGAAGCGATGACGACACTTTTGGCAAAGATATGTTTCAACTCATCATTATAGTTGACGCATACACCGTAGCATTTCCCGTCATCTATCAGAAGGTCTGTCACCTGAGCACCTTCGAGCATTGGATGCGGGTTTTGCTGAAGCAAGAACTGGTGAATATAACGCCCTGTCGCATCACCGCCGGCATGCAAGATACGCGATGCCGAATGTGCCGCTTCTTTTGTATACAGAAGCTCACCGTTGGCATTCTTGTCAAAATTGAACCCTTTTTTGATCAGATCGCCCACGACTTCTCTACTGTGTTCGCTTAATACCCGTACAGCAGCCTCATCACACAGACCTGCACCTGCTTCCATCGTGTCTTTGATATGCAAAGACTCGTCTTCGTCATCGACAGCTGACACAACGCCACCCTGAGCATAGAACGTATTACATTCCCAAGGATGGTTCTTATTGATAATAAGGACTTTTTTATCTTTTGGAAGGTTCATCGCAGCATACAAACCTGCGACTCCGGCTCCAATAATCACAACATCATATACCATCTATTTATTTACTCTTCTTTTCATCTGGATAATAAGGAGGACCTTTATAGCCGCACCCATTTAGACTTAACATCAAAACTGTTATAATAATGACATGAAAAATTCCAAACAGCTTGTTTCTCATCTTCGCTCTCAATCGGCTTATGCGCCACTTAGTAATTTTTCTTGCATTGAGGCCATCAAAGACCTTTTGCCGCCACGCCTTCACAGGTTTATCTTATTCGGTTATATTCGACATAATATCGTATTTTTTGCGCTAAACCATCCCGGCGCAAAACAAGAATTCGATAATATTATAAATTCTATAAAAGCACCTTTAAAGCAAATGCCTCCTTTATCCTGTAAGAAATTTGAGATATTTGACATCCGTGCCTTCGTCTCGCATAAAAAGTCTTTGACCTTTACCCAGTCAAAACCAAAAGAGATACATTATACCGAACGTTCAGAAGCAAACTTTGAAAACAATGTCCAAGATGCCAAGCTTCATCAGATGATAGAAGATATACGTGAGATCATAAAGCATTCATGAAGAGTTATGACAAAACCCTGTTAAAGCAGATACAGAACCTTCCTGATTCACCCGGTGTCTATCACTATTTTAACAAAGACTGCAAGCTCCTTTATATAGGCAAGGCAAAGAGCCTTATTTCCCGGGTTAAAAGCTATTTCAGGTTTTCACCTGATCTTATGCCAAACCCTCATCTGAGCGGACGTATCATCAAGATGCTGCACGAAGTGCACACCATGCACTACATCCTCGTTGATTCTGAACATGATGCCTTGATCCTTGAAAACTCCCTTATCAAACAGCTTCGTCCAAAATACAATATTCTTTTGCGCGATGACAAGACTTATCCTTATATCTACATCGATAAAAAAGAGGATTTTCCACGATTTGAGATCACACGAAAAGTACTCGGAAGTAAGGACATCCAGTACTTCGGTCCTTTTTCCACGGCTGCAAGGGAGATTCTAAATGCTCTGTATGAGCTTCTTCCTCTCGTCCAGAGCAAGAGCTGTCTCAAAGGTGGCAAAGCCTGCCTCTATTATCAGATAAAAAAATGTATGGCTCCCTGTGAAGGAAAAATAAAACCCCAAGCCTATGCAGATTATGTCAAAGAAGGCATTTCCTACATAAACGATAAGAACAGACTCAACAGAGACCTTGGAAAAAAGATGCACCATCTTGCAGAAAACATGCGTTTTGAAGAAGCTGCATTGCTGCGTGACACTATCGAGAAGATAGCCAAAAGCAGTCTTATCTCCCAGATCGATACGGCAACGAATGAGGACCTGGATCTATTCTCAGTTGATTCCAATGATAAAAGAGCTGTTATTCTGCGTCTGTTTATGCGTGAAGGAAAGATCATCTCTTCTTCACACAATTTCATACATCTAAACCACGGTTTTGACCGCGACGAGATATACAAACGCGCTATCCTTGAGTTTTACGGGCTTTCACCGCTGACAAGCCGAGAGATCATCGTTACACATGAGTTCGAAGAGATGGATGACATACAGGAGTATCTAAAACAGAGTTTCTCAAAAGCACTCAAGATATCGGTCCCTCAGCGCGGCTTCAAGAAAAAACTCTGCGAACTGGCCTTTAAAAACACTCAGGAACTTCTCACTAACTATGCTCATGAGACAAACTCTGCCTACAATGACCTTGAACAGAAACTTCAAGAACTGTGCGAACTCGACAGTCTTCCCGAGCGCATTGAGATATTTGACAATTCCCACATGCAGGGTTCTGCACCGGTTGGAGGGATGGTCTGTTTTGAAGACGGAAGTTTTAATAAAAGCGGATACCGCCAATACCATCTTGAAAGTCTGGATGAGTATGCTCAGATGAGAGAGACATTAAGCCGCCGTATAAAGGACTTTAAGAACAATCCGCCTCCCGATCTTTGGATAATCGACGGAGGGAGTACCCTCTTATCACTTGCCATTGACCTGCTCCAGTCCAATGGGACAAACCTTGATGTCATTGCAATCTCAAAAGAGAAAATCGATGCCAAGTCCCACAGAGCAAAAGGAAAGGCAAAAGACATCCTTCACACCAAGCATCAGAGTTTTGCCTTAAGTACAAGCGACAAACGTCTGCAATGGGTCCAGCGTCTTAGAGATGAGGCCCATCGCTATGCTATCAGTTTTCACAAAAAGACAAAGCTTAAGCAAGATCAGTCTTCAAAGCTTTTACAGGCCAGAGGAATCGGTCCTGCCAAGCTAAAAAAGCTGCTAAACCATTTCACTTCATTTGAAGCTTTGAAAACGGCTACAGAAGAAGATATAAGCCTCATTGTGGGAAAAAATGATGCAGCAGAAATCAAGAAATTATATAAATAAGTTATATTTTCCGTAGAATATGATATATTATTCAATCCGCTACGCTTAAGTGTAGAAGTTAGCTACATTATCATAGTTAAATTTTAAAGGTTTTATATGGAGCATATAGAAGCATTAGATGAAGAATTCCTTTTTCAGGGACGCGTCATCATCAGTGAAACTGATCTCAAGGGTGTCATCACCTATGCAAACAGAAAATTTTGTGAGATCTCAGGTTATACAAAAGAAGAGCTAGTCGGTAAACCGCATAATATAATAAGGCATCCTGATATGCCAAAAGAAGCTTTTGCTAAAGTATGGAGTACGATCCAAAGCGGACAGATTTGGCATGGTCTTGTAAAAAACCTGCGAAAAGACGGAAAGTTTTACTGGGTAGAGACAGAGATCCTGCCTTCTAAAGATGCCGATGGAAATATCATCGGTTATGTCGCGGCACGAAAAGCAGCTGCACGCAAAGATGTTGAAGAGACATCTGAGATGTATCGCAAAATGAAAGAAAAAGAACTCTAAAAGGGGAAACATTGTTATTATATAACCAGAGAAAAGAGTTTATTGGTATCGATGAAGACGATCTAAGTGCATTGGACTTTAACAATATCAATGAATTACAAAATGAATCACATGACTTTGCCGACCTTTTTGTAAAAAAACCGGGCTACATCCATAACTTCAAGAACTTTTCATGGATCGATTTCATCTTGCACAGTGAGTCAGATGAGTCCAAGGCGATCATTCACGCAAAAGGCAAGAACTATTCCTGTGCCCTGCACATAACGCCTTTTCATTTTTCCTCTGAAGAGAGCGGTTACGCTGTTGTCATCAAGAACCTTCGCCAGCTTAAAGGTGCTGAAGATGCCCAAGCTGTCAAAGACCTTGAAGCTTCAGGCGGGATCAAAGCATCCCCTGCTCCTGCAGCAAGTGCAACAGTTGCTGCTGCGATGCCTTCCCCAAACATCTCTAAAAACACTATGCCTGAACTTGACATCTCCTTGGATGATATTCAGATGGCAGACAAGAGTGCTCCGAGTTTCAATGAAGCATCTGCTCCGGCCACAGAAGACTTTGGTATCCCTGAGCCAGAACTTCCAAATTTTGAAGAGAGTTACTCCCAGGAACTGACCGAACCGGATCCTCTTGATATACCTGAACCTTTAGATATCGGACTTGACCGTATCAGTTCCGGCGTGAACGAGTTTGGTGCCCCGCTACATATCGATTACAATGCACCGCTTGACATCAATGAAGATCTGATGAAAGACACCTACGAAGAGCCTGTTCTACAAGAACCTGCTGTCGAAGAGACATTGGATATATCAATAAGTAGCAAGCCGCAACAGCCAATGCTTGGTGATTATGTAAGCGGCAAAGGTGACGAACATCTAAGTGATCTCGTTCGATCAGGTGATTACAAATATGATCCTAATGTCGCTGCCAACGAACTGGGCTTGCCAGTCGATCTTATCGAAGAGTTTATCGGGGACTTTATCGACCAGGCTCATGAGTTCCATGATGATCTCTACGCATCAGTCAAAGCAGAGGATTTTGACAATGTCCAGATCCTCTCCCATAAACTCAAAGGTGTTGCCGCGAACCTGCGTGTAGAAGATGCCTTTGACGTACTTAGCGTTGTCAATGTATCCAAAGAAGTCGAAGAGATCCTTCCAAACCTTAATGAGTTCTATAAGATAATCGCAAAACTCGAAGGCAAAGAGATTCCACAGCCGGCTCCGACACCGATCCCTGAAGCAGCACCTGAACCTATTGAAGAGACCCCGCTGCCTGTAGAAGAAGATGAACATAGTTTTGGAATAAAGCAGCCAGAGGAAGGCCCTTTGCTGATCGATGAAGATGTCCTTGTCGATGACGATGATGATATCTACGGCGACCTTTTAGGCACTCCTTCTACAACCGCTGTTCAGGATGAAGCCCCATCACCTTCTTTTTCTTATGAAGATGATGACGACATTTATGGTGATCTTCTAGGAAGCCCTGCAGTCAATGAAATGAGTATTGATGAAGAGATGCCAATCCCTACAGACGATGAAGGTCTGTATGATGATCTTCTCGGAACGCCAATTGACCTAGGAGGAGATGAGACTCCAATCCAAGAGAGTTTAGAAATAGATGAAGATATCTATGCTGATATGCTCAGTGTCACTGAAGATGAAGAGTTTGTTCAGCCTGCCCCATCAATAGATGTGCCGGCACTTAACTTCGATGCGCAAAGAAGTGCCAATGAGTTAGGAATACCTGTTGATATTGTCAAAGACTTCATACAGGATTTTAAAGAACAGATCAATGTACACCAGAATGATTTTACGAATGCGATTCAAGTAAACAACATTCAAGAAATCAACAAAACAGCTACTCTTCTTAAGGGAATGAGTGATAATCTTCGTTTGAATGAAATATCAGAAGTCCTTAAGGGACTTCAGGTAGAAAAAGATATTAATAACACGGCAGAAGCTCTTGCAAAACTGCAAGCTTATGCAGATCAATTATAAGGTGGATAAACAATGCAAATAGGTCTTAAAGCCAGACTCCGGCTGATCAGTCTTTTTCCAATTTTTATGCTGATTGGAATCGCGAGTTTTTATGTTTATGATTCATATGTGGGGTATGATTCAGCGATTAAACTACAGTCAAAACTCGAAGAAAACAAAAAACTAAACGAACTTATTGGGGATCTTTCACGTGAACGCGGTATGACCGTTATGTTCATGGGTAACAGTTCAGAAGCGACAGCTGAGTCACTAAAATCTCAGCGTGCCATCGTTGATAAAAAAATATCCGCCTATATCACACACCTGAAATCAACGCAAAATCTTCATGATCACACAGGCGAAGGTATCTGTTTTGCCTGTAGAAGTATCAAAAGTATT
>JBFEIF010000034.1:0-19641 GCA_041553795.1 Sulfurimonadaceae bacterium | reverse complement strand
TAGATGCAACAGATATCAGTAGTCTAGATACATCTCTAACCCTAGACGTAGACGGTGTTTTCGCAGGTATTGTCGGTCGTTTTTAATTAACTGAATGGGAGCTTTGGCTCCCTTTGATTTTTTACGTTTTAATAGCTTTCTCCATTTCCCTCTTTATCTAGTTTTCTCCAAAAAAAGCAATTCGTGTACAGAAATATTTTTGTGTTATTATTGTCAAAAGACAAAAGGATGTTTCATGAAAAGGTTTTTACAAATGTTATTGACAGTAGGACTTTTAGGAACTCTTGCAGAAGCTGATGTATTGCGTGTCGAGGCGGGAGTTGGGATCTGGAATCAGGACCCGGAGGGGCACATCCAATATCAGGACTTGCCTTTGTTTTCCAACAGTGATGTCGGATACAGTGATGAGAACAGAGTCTATGCCTGGGTCAATATCAAGCACCCGGTTCCTGTATTGCCAAACATCCGGCTTGAGTATACACCAATGGAGTTTGCCGGTACCTCTACAGCTACATTTCAATACAATAATACAGAGTTTACATCCGGCGCAAAAAGCACCTTGACGATAGAGCAGTATGACGCTGTCCTTTACTACAATATTTTGGATAACACGGGATGGACAACTGTCGATTTAGGTCTTGATGCGAAATATATAGATACCCGTTTTAATGCAAGCGGGCAGGGTCGTACTGTTGTACCGCTTGGCTCTTTGGTAGTTCATCTATCTCTGAAAGCGAGTCTTTGGTCATTCCAATGGCTTATGCAAGAGTCCGTGTTCAGATCCCGGCTACTGATATCAGTTTTGAGGGTGATGTCAAATATGCAGCATATAAGAGTTCTGATGTTTATGATTATCGCCTGAAAGCAGACTATACATTTGATCTGACGGCAGTTGAGCTGGGAATCGAAGCCGGATACCGTTTCGTGAACATCAATATCGACCATGATGATTTTAGCAGTCTGGATACAACAGGGGATATCCACATCTCAGGCTTTTATGCGGGAGTTATAGCCCGTTTTTGATCTTTCTGTCCAAGATATCTTTAGATGTCAGGTTTGTAAGAGTTGTAAAAGGGTTGTGTGGATGGGATTAAGCGAGGAAGTCCCTGTCGACGATGATGATTTCGGGTTCGAGCTCAATACCGGAATGCTCTAAGACGGTTTTTTGTGCCAGGCGGATAAGATTGATTGCATCTTCAAAACTTCCTTCTCCCAGATTGACAAGGAAATTGGCATGCCGTTCGCTAAAAGCCATGTCACCGATGCGAAAACCTTTGAGACCTGCTTCTTCTATCAGTCTGCCTGCAGCATCCCCCGGAGGGTTTTTAAAACAGCTCCCTGCTGATGGGTCAAATGGCTGATTGTCACGCATCTTTTTAAACATCTCAAGGTGATCTTCATTGAACCCGGGATGTATCTCAAAACGTGCCTCGAAGACAAGTCCGTCAAAATCTGTCCAGCGATAGCCGTGGGGGATCTCTTCTTTGAGTAAAATACCTTTTTCCGTGCGAATGGAATGCAGATAGTTGAAGATCTCAAACTCTTTAAGACCGGCATTCATCTTGATCATACCGCCAATGGTACCCGGCAGCTTGGGAAGCAGTTCAAAGTGGCTGATATCATGTTTTTTGCAATAAGAAAGTAGTTTACCGCCGGGAGTGGCTCCGCCGACACAGAGAAGACCCTCTTCGATTTTGATGTAATCAAAGTTTTTTCCGAGCATCATCAATGAAGGATGATCCGGTGAGATAAGGACATTATTGCATTGACCGAGGATATAATGGCCTTTGGGGTAAGAAAAATCTTCGATAATGAAAACGTCAGAGACAGGGCCTATCTTGAGAGAACTGTATTTGGAGAAGTCAATGCTTTTTGTCAAGAGACAAACTCCGGTATCATGTTGAATATCCTGACCGTAAACTCGGTCATCATATTGATCATCCATGGCATGGTAACAATGATAACGACGACGACACCGATGATCTTTGGGATAAAGGAAAGGGTCATCTCGTTGATCTGGGTGGTCGCTTGAAAAATACTGACTGCAAGACCCAAAAACATACCCACAAGCAGACCCGGAAGTGACAAGTAAAGCGCGATCTTAAAGGTCTCGATACCAAGTGCGACAAGCTGTGAGTCCATGATGTCTCCTTTACCCTTTTCTGAGTTCGGTGTATTCAGTAGGGATAGTATAGTCTTCTGCTTTGATCAGTTCATTATAATATCCGTGTTTGTATCCAAGCTCATAGAGTTTGTCGATGGCTTTATATTGTAAAGGCGAAAGTGAGACGGAGTCGTCATTGGCATAGAGCTCCAGATATTTGTCCAGAGTCTTTCCCTGTATACGGACAAGGTCTTGCTCGACAAGAAGCTTGCATAGCTCTTCTTTTCGCTCCCGTGCGACTCTGACAGCTTCAGTCAAAGTATTCTCATAAGCAATAGCCTTACTCAGGGGCAGAGAACGGCGAATCGCCATTCCTCCAAGAGGCAGAGGGAGGGTCTTGTCTCCGCAAAGCTCCTGCCATACGTCCCATAGCTCTTTTTCGACCTCAAGTTCATCGCTGAAAGTCAAGATGCTCTCATGAATAAGCACACCGGCATGTACCGCTCCGCCTCTGACAGCTTCTTCTATCTCCAAAAAATTCATATAGGTGATACGTGCTTCAGGATAGGCGATACGGAACAGAAGAGCATTGGTCGTGTATTTTCCGCTAAGAGCGACTTTGAAATTGCGTTTTAGTTTTTCACCCTTACGCTTGATAAGTTTTGGTCCATATCCTTCACCGAAACTGACGGCTGTCCTTAAGAGAGCATAGTCCTCTTTGATCAGAGGAAGCAGGGCAAAACTAATAGCTGAGATGTCATAAGTACCTGCAAGTGCTTCGACATTTAAGGTCTCAATATCAAGTGCGATATTGTCAAATTCAACACCGTCTTGTTTCACCCAGCCGAATTTGATGGCATAATACATAAAAATGTCATCGGCATCGGGGGAGTGGGCTATCATCATCTTGGTCAAATCGTATCCTAAGTCAGCAGGAACCAACAGTTTTTTTTGATGCAGACTCTATGTCTGAACATCATTACATGTGACTGAATCTGCTCTTTTCTTTATAAAAACAGTAGCAAACAAAAAAAATTATATAGATTATAAAATTTGCACTACTTAATCGTAAAAATCAATTAGATTTTAACCAAAGAACGCTAAAATTACGCATTATTTTCTTTCATTAGGAAAAATATTGCATAATGCAATATTGAATGATAAATATATCAGTTTGTCATATAATTATTCCAATTAATATACACAAGGAACATCTAATGGATGCAAATAAACAAAAATCACTGGACTTGGCACTAAAACAAATCGATAAGGCTTTTGGAAAAGGCGCACTTATGCGTTTGGGCGATAATGAGATCGAAAAGATAGAATCAATTAGTACGGGTTCGATTGGGCTTGACCTTGCACTGGGAATAGGTGGTGTTCCTAAGGGTCGTGTGATCGAGATCTATGGGCCTGAGTCATCAGGAAAGACAACGCTTACGCTTCAGATTACTGCTGAATGTCAAAAACAGGGCGGAGTATGTGCCTTTATCGATGCAGAACATGCACTTGATATAGGTTATGCGAAAAACCTTGGTGTTGATGTAGAGAACCTGTTGGTCTCTCAGCCGGATTACGGTGAGCAGGCACTTGACATTGTTGAGACGATCGCACGTTCAGGCGCAGTCGATCTAATCGTTATCGATTCGGTCGCAGCCTTGACACCTAAGGTCGAATTAGAGGGTGAGATGACGGATCAGCAGGTCGGTGTACAGGCACGTCTTATGTCAAAGGCACTGCGTAAACTGACGGGTGTATTGCATAAGATGAACACAACGGTCATCTTTATCAACCAGATCCGTATGAAGATCGGTATGATGGGTTACGGCTCACCTGAAACGACAACGGGCGGAAATGCACTGAAGTTTTATGCTTCTGTACGTATCGATATTCGCCGTATCGCGACACTTAAGCAGGCTGAACAGCCTATTGGTAACCGTACCAAGGCGAAGATAGTAAAAAACAAGGTTGCGCCTCCGTTTAAACAGGCGGAATTTGATATTATGTTTGGAGAGGGTATCTCTAAATTTGGTGAGCTTGTCGATTATGGGGTAAAACTTGATATTATTGACAAGTCTGGCGCTTGGTTCTCTTATGAGGATAAAAAGCTAGGCCAGGGTAGAGAGAAAGTCAAAGAAGCCTTCAAAGAAGATCCGGTTTTGGCTGCAGAGATAGAATCAAAAATCAAAGAGGCCATGGGTATGAGTAATCTCATAGACATGGAACCGTCAGAAATAAATGAAGAAAACGAAATAGATGAGGAAATTGAATGATCTTTATAGATAATGTAAATGCAATCGAAGTTATGGATTCTCGCGGGAATCCGACAGTAAAAGCGTATGTGACACTAAGCGACGGAACACAGGCGGAAGCGATCGTACCATCAGGTGCGAGTACAGGTAAACGTGAAGCACTTGAACTACGTGACGGCGGAAGCCGTTATATGGGAAAGGGTGTTCTTAAGGCAGTAGAAAATGTCAATACTCAAATTGCAGATGCACTTATCGGTCTTAGCCCGTTTAATCAGGCGGTTGTCGATGCAACGATGAAAGAGATCGACGGAACAGAGAACTATGGAAACCTTGGCGCCAATGCAGTTCTTGGTGTTTCTATGGCAGTCGCTCGTGCAGCAGCACAGAGCCTGAACATCCCTCTATACCGTTATCTTGGCGGCGCAAATGCCATGGTCATGCCGACTCCGATGCTTAACATCATCAATGGCGGTTCACATGCAGACAACTCTGTTGACTTCCAAGAATATATGATCATGCCGGTAGGTTTTGAAGATTTTGCAGACTCTTTACGTGCATCTGCGGAAGTCTATCATAACCTCAAAGCAATACTAAAAGCCAAAAAACATAACACAGCCTTAGGTGATGAAGGTGGATTTGCACCGGATCTTAGCTCGAATGAAGAGCCGATCCAGATCATTATGGAAGCGATCGAAAAAGCAGGCTATAAAGCGGGTGAAGAGATGGCAATCGCTCTTGATGTCGCTGCATCTGAGCTTGTAGTAGAAGGCGGTTACCGTCTTGAGTCTGAAAACCGTACAGTAACAGCTGCGGAACTGACTCAGTACTACGTTGATCTGTGTTCTAAATATCCTATCGTATCGATTGAAGACGGTCTTAGTGAAGATGACTGGGAAGGTTGGAAAGGTCTTACTGAAGCATTGGGAGACAAAGTCCAATTAGTTGGAGATGACCTTTTCGTCACTAATGTGAACATTCTCAACGAAGGTATACAAAAAGGTATCGCAAACTCTATTCTTATCAAACCTAACCAGATCGGCTCAGTCTCTGAGACTATGCAGACAGTACGTCTTGCACAAAGAAATGGGTACAAATGTGTTATGTCACACCGTTCGGGCGAGAGTGAAGATGCTTTTATCGCTGATTTTGCCGTCGCTCTAAACTGTGGTGAGATCAAGACAGGTTCGACTGCACGCGGTGAAAGAACGGCTAAATATAACCGTCTTTTAGAGATCGAAAACGAAGTCGTCTACGGCGAATATCTTGGAGCGGCTCTATTTAACTAAGCTTGCTGTGCAAGTTTGGCTCGAGCCGGAAGCATGTCCGATTTATTAGATGAGATAGAAGCTGAACAGTCACTCCCATCACGCTATTTCGGATTAAGCTGGCAGCGATTAAGCCTTCTTTCCCTTATTGTTGTCTTCTCTGGCATCTATATCGGTGTCATCCTCTTTGGTGAAAACTCTTTACAAGTATTGTTAAACCTGGAAGAGTATGAGGACTTTTTAAAAGAAGAAGTCAGGGCATACAAGATAGAAAATGCCAACCTGCAGAAAGAACTTTTTGAACTAAGCGAACTCGACCCTGATAGCAACTGAGCTTTTAGGACTCTTTGTACGGTAAACACAGTTTAAAATCTGTTTCTATTTGTTTACAGCCTGAAGGCACTCTAAAAAAACTGTATAATACACGTACTCAATTCAAGCAATAGGGACATCATGCGTTTATTATTCTTATCCTTTATATTTTTCTACTCTTTATACGGCAGAGACAACCCCTTTTTCCCGAGCGATCCAAATGAAAAACAGATGGCTACAACGAACAAGATCGAAACGCTTAAACCGTTTACTACGCAGCAGATATCCCTTCCTAACTCGGCCAGAGCGATCAAAAGCATTATAATCAAATATCAGAACCTTGACAGCACGATCTCTACTGAAGAACTTGAAGTCAATAATGCAATAGACTGGCATCGTCCTTTGATCTTATCACAAACAGCAGCTGATGAGAAAAACTATTCAAAGGCTAAAGAAACTGTACTAGATGGCGGATTTATTAAGTTCATACCTTCTGGGAACTCTCTGAGCATTAAGACGGATGATCGGCTTATACGAAATTTCATGCTGACGGTACCCTATAGAATAGTCATGGATTTCAGTCGTGACACAAGCTTTCGGCCAAAAGATTTCATCATTGATAAAAATCCATATAAAAAGATTCGAATGGGTAATCATGACAAATATTACCGCGTTGTTATAGAACTTGACGGACAGTATAAGTACAAGCTGCAAGCCAACGAAAAAGATTATCAGATTGTCTGCTACTAATATTGTTCTTATCGGGTTTATGGGATCAGGGAAAAGCTCAGTAGGGCGCCTTCTGGCAAAAGAGAGAAGTTCCTATTTCCTGGATACGGATGCGATGATCGAAAGTGCCGAGGGAAGAAGTATACAAACTATTTTTGATCAAAACGGTGAAGGCTACTTCCGAAAACTCGAAGAGCAGACGGTTGTCTGGTTGAAAGAGAATGTTAATGATGCCGTTATCTCGACCGGCGGCGGTATGCTTGTCTATTGCGAGCAGCTTAAAGATGTAGGGACTGTAGTCTATCTTCGGGTTCCTTTCGAGACGATCGTTTCACGGATGGATATGGCCGAACTGGAAAAAAGACCACTCTTTAAGGATATCAACAAAGCCGAAGCCATGTATCAAGAACGCAACAGCATATATGAGCAGAGAGCAGATATTATAATCGATGCCGATGCCGATCTGAATACGGTACTGCTTAGAGTCCGCGACGCAATAGTCTGATCAGCATCTTAGGCGGGTAGACTATGATCTTTATGGCCATCATAACGAAGATGACTTCAAAGAGACTTGCAAGAATAAAAGCGTAATAATGGAACTTATCAATACTGTGCTGATGGTAGGCAAGTGTCGCGATCGCGATCAGAAGCGTCAGCGGCATCGAGTGCGAAAGTGCCAAGAGCACTGAATTTCTAAAACTTCCGGTCTGATTGAAGACCATTGCCGCAGTCATACGTATTCCTATCATCAATGCTGTGACAATAAGTGCCATCTGTATTAGACCGTCAACATAGAGCGCTGCAAGATTAAAAGATGTACCGACATGAACAAAGAAGATAGGAACTACGAATCCAAAGCCGTAGGACTCCAATTTCCCGGGAAGCTGGTATTTATGCTCAAAGAAAGTAGGGATAAACATACCAGCTATAAATGCCCCGAAAGCAAGCTCAAGACCAAGATACATCATCAGTGCGATAAACGAGAAGAGAAGCGCCATAGAAAGTCTAAAGTCCTGTTCTTTATTATCAAGGTGCGGCATAAGAAGGGGTGCGATCTCAGGAAACCACCAGAAAAGAAGTCTTAGCACATGGAAAAGGACAATGATAACGCCGACAAAGAGTATGAGCGTGAAGATAGTCTTTAATAAGCCAAGACTGATACCGGTGACAAAGGCTTCCGATGCTATCGTCAAGACAGCTATGGAGACGATCTCGCCGACTGATCCGACTATCATGGCAAGAGGAAGCCATGAAGTGCCTTTTCCATACTCTTTTTTAAGCGTAGCAATAAGTCCTACTGATATAAGCGGGAGGATGACAATGTAGACATTGCTTAATTGCAGATAGATTGTACAGATAAAGGATAAAAAATACAGAAGGGATAGGTAGATCAAAGCACGGTTGAGCATACGCTTGTCTATCTTGAGGATCTTCTTGATATTTATCTCGGTCCCGGCAATAAACATAAGATATAAAAAGCCAAACTCTGCCACATGTGCAAAGAGTTCCTGATCATGCAGGAGCCCCATGTAGGCAAGAACGGAACCGAGGATAATCTCGACAGGAGTTGTCGGGACTTTGATGATCTTTGCAAGAAAGGGAGAAAATGCGATGATTGCACTTAATGTCAAAACAAGGCTTATGTTGTCTCCGATCGCATGCTCCATATCTTTTACCTGTCTTCCGGACTTTTTGCTATTTCTAATCCCAGGTTTTTAAGCATCTCTAGGTCTTTTGATCTTTCGCGGCCTGAAGTCGTGAGGTAGTTTCCAATCACGATGGCATTGGCACCGGCTTCAAATATCTCTGACTGTCGTTCTTGGAACATCATCTCGCGTCCGCCTGCAATCATGATCCTGTCAGCATTGGGAATAAGTTTTCTGGTCAGCTTGACAAGCTCTAAAGCTTCATCAGCAGTAAGATCATTCGGTTTCAGAGGAAGCGCCGGGTTATGATGATAAAAGTTGATAGGCACGGATGTCGGATTCAAAGAGGCGAGCGCTTTTAGCATAGAGACACGGTCTTCTTGTGTCTCGCCCATACCGAAGATACCGCCTGTTATCAATACCATACCTGCCTTGTTGACATTTTGGCATGTCTCATATCTTTCATCCCAGCCATGGGTCGTACATATCTCGGCGTAGTAGCGTTCGGAGCTCTCTAGGTTATGGTTATAGGCAGCGACACCGGCTTCTTTTAGTGTGAGAAGCTGCTCCAGGGAAGCTGTGCCGTTACAAGCGATCAGACGCAGTCTCGGTACTTCGGCTTTGACCGCTTTGGCGACTTCGCAGACAAAACGAAGCGTCTTGTCGGTAAGCCCTTTTTGGGCTGTGACAAGACAAAAGCCCAAGGCGCCGGAAGCTTCAGCCGCTTTAGCCTCTTCAAGGATATCGTCAAGCGGTTTTTGTTTATAGCGTTCGATATCGGCGCTGTATTTGACACTTTGCGAACAGAACTTGCAGTCTTCGTTGCAGGTCCCGCTATTGATGTTGCAGATCGAACATAAAAATATTTTAGGCATTGTTTAGACTTCTTTCAAAACTCATATGTTGTTCTTTCCACTCTTTTGTTTTCAGAGCACGTGTATAAGAGGTGACCTTATAACTCTCATTTGTAATATGCAGCATAAGAC
Source organism: Sulfurimonadaceae bacterium (assembly GCA_041553795.1). Lineage (GTDB taxonomy): Bacteria > Campylobacterota > Campylobacteria > Campylobacterales > Sulfurimonadaceae. The sequence continues at coordinate 10,347 of JBFEIF010000034.1, read as the reverse complement.
ATTCGCTGACAGGCTTATTTCGTGCACAGGCTTCTCCGGGATTAAGGAACAAGGTGCCGTTCTTGTAGTCGCATTCAAAAGTATGGGTATGCCCGAATACGACAATATCAGCATCCGGGTTCATATAATAGGGTAAATGCATAAGCTTAAACGTATGCTGGCCTATTCTGAATAGATGCGGTTCCTGGACAAGGTTGAAACTTCTGTGGTGCTGTACCATGTGGGCATCGTTGTTCCCATAAACGGCGATATAGGAAAGTTTTTTTTCTGCTATGTATTCCAGGACTTCGACCTCGCAGATATCCCCTGCGTGGATAAGGTATTCAGCCCCATTTTTAACAAGCAGATCGATCACTTTCTTTGCGCGGCCGACCTTTGAATGGGTGTCAGATAAAATACCTATTTTCATGAAAGCTCCCTATTAGGATTCTTCTTGGGGTGTACGATTCTTACATTTGACACATTCATAGACTTCGTTGTTTCTGTATGTGCGTTTTGCCAATGCTCCACCGCAGTTAGGTTCTTCACATTTCTTCAGTGTTGGTTCAAACTTTGAGATGAACTTACACTCAGGATATTGCTCACATCCCCAGAACGCGCCTCTTCGAGATCGTCTGAAGACAAGTTTTCCTCCACATTCCGGACAAGGTACATCTGAAGTCGGTGCATTTCCGTCATCAAGAGGTTTGGTGTTCTTGCAGTCCGGATAAGCTGAACAGGCCAAGAACTTTCCATTACGGCCGTTCTTTATGACCATGTCCTCGCCGCACTTGTCACATTTCTGGTCGGATTTTTCGACTTCAGCAGGTGCTGATGCTTCACCGTCTTCTTCGACCTGCTCTGTGTACTTGCACTTAGGAAAGCCACTGCAGGCGATAAAGTTCCCGTAACGTCCGCCACGAAGCAGAAGTTCTTCGCCACACTTAGGGCAGTTTCTTCCAAGCGGTTTTGCCAGTTTTTGGCTAAGGATCTTCTCTTTACCTTCCGCGATTTTTTCGACAAAAGGAAAATAAAAATCATGCAGGACTTTTTGCCAGTCTTTACCCTCATCAGCGATCTCGTCAAGGACCTCTTCCATGTTGGAGGTGAACTCGGCATCGACTATCTCAGAAAAATGTTTTTCAAGCATATCGGTTACTTTGAAAGCGACCTCGGTAGGGATAATCTGACGTTTTTCAATGTCAATATACATACGTGCCTGAAGTGTAGAGATAGTCGGAGCGTAGGTTGAAGGACGCCCGATACCTTCGGCTTCAAGTTTCTTGATAAGACTCGCTTCTGAGTAACGTGAAGGTGGCTCTGTAAAGTGCTGTTCAGTCTTAAGTGAAGTAAGATCTGCCTTCTCGCCTTCCGTCAGAGCAGGGAGAAGTTTGTCTTTGTCGTCCGTACCTATGACTCTGTAGAAACCGTCAAAGACAAGTTTACGGCCGTTGGCTTTGAACTCGGAACTTGGGCTCTTAAAGATGATGCTTTGCTGCTCAAGCTGGGCATCTGTCATCTGACAAGCAAGAAAACGGTTGTAAATAAGTGTATAAAGCTTCAGCTCATCTGCTTTAAGATATTTGGCCGCTATCTCAGGTGTGTATTCCAGCATAGTAGGGCGGATAGCTTCGTGCGCTTCTTGTGCCCCTTTTGACTTTTTGACGTAAGACTTTGCTTCTTTAGGAAGGTAATCCTTCCCGTATTTCTTCTCGATGAGTGTTCGGGCAGCTTCAACCGCCTCAACCGCCATATTCAGACTGTCCGTTCTCATATAGGTGATGACACCTGAAGTGCCGTCTGGAGTCTTTACTCCCTCATAAAGTGTCTGGGCCAGCATCATCGTCTTCTTCGGTGAAAGGGAAAGTTTGGAAGAAGCCGTCTGCTGAAGTGTCGACGTCATGAATGGCGGCGGTGTAGAAGTCTTGCGGTTCTTCGTCTCGATAGAGGCTACGATAAACTCTTCCCCTTTGAGTGTTTCGACGATGACCTTGGCCTCATCGCCATTGGAGATAGAGAGTTTATCCATCTTCTCATCTTTATACGAATGAAAAAGTGCATCGATGTTCTTGTTGAAGACACTGTCAATTGACCAGTATTCCTGAGGAACAAAGGCTTTGATCTCACGCTCTTTGTCTACGATGATCTTGAGAGTGGAAGACTGGACACGCCCTCCTGAAAGGCCTTTTTGGATCTTTGAACTCAAAAGCGGAGAGAGCTTGTACCCCACTATACGGTCAAGAAGACGGCGGGTCTGCTGGGCATTGACCATGTTCATGTCAACGGTACGTGCGGATTCCAATGCATGCTCAATAGCTGTTTTGGTGATCTCATGAAAGACGATTCTTGGAAGCGTCTCTGGGTCTTTTTTAATGGCATGGGCAATATGCCAGCCGATAGCCTCACCTTCGCGGTCCTCATCGGTCGCGATATAGATGGTGTCAGCCTGTTTTGCCAAGTCTTTGATCTTTTTGACGGTCGGTGCGTTCTCTTTCGCGACCGAGTATTCAGGAGTGAGGATATTATCATCCCCGATTTTTATCCCGAAACGGGATTTAGGCAGGTCTCTGATGTGACCTTTTGAAGCGATAACTTCATAATCTTTGCCTAAAAAGTTTTTAATGGTCCGGGCCTTTGCCGGTGATTCCACAATGATTAAATTCAAACGTGACCTTTACTTCTATCTATATATATGGAAAATGTAACTAAGTGCGAAAGTGTAACAAAATAATAGTGAATTTGTCTAAAACTTTTTAATTAGCTGTCGATAATAGTTTTAACGGCAAGGATGCTGGAAATTAAATGGAAGCACTCGCTTCAGATAAAAGGATTTATCATGGGTTTCAGAATTAACACAAACATTGCAGCATTGGCTGCTCACAATAACGCAACGATGAACAACAGAATGTTGGACAAGTCTCTTGGCGCTTTATCATCAGGTCTTCGTATTAACTCGGCAGCAGATGATGCTTCTGGTATGGCAATCGCAGATAGTCTTCGTTCACAGGCAAGCTCACTTGGCCAGGCTGTGCGTAATGCAAACGATGCGATCGGTATTATCCAAACAGCTGATAAGGCAATGGATGAGCAGATCAAGATTCTTGACACGATCAAAACGAAAGCTATTCAAGCAGCTTCTGATAACCAAACTGGTGCATCACGTGAAGCAATCCAGTCGGATGTTAACCGTCTAATCGAATCATTGGATGCAATTGCAACGACGACTTCTTTTAACGGAAACTTACTTCTTAATGGTACTTATGCTAACAAAGAGTTCCAGATCGGCGCATTCTCTAATCAGACAGTAGCGGCTTCAATCGGTAATACTCAGTCAATCGCGACAGGTAATATCTCTACTCGTGAAGATATCTCTCAGCTTGGTAATACAGCTACACTTGTTACGGCAGGAAATATTGGAAAAGGTAGTTTGGACATAACAATTTCTGCTGGTGCAGGACTTGCGGTTGGTGATACGATCCGTATTGATGGTCTGGGTAATTACCAGATTATGGCTGTTCTGACGGGTACGGCAAATGCAACTACTGCAGGTATGGTAGTCAGACTAGATCGTGGTCTCGAAGCTGCTTTGACTGGAGCAACAAATATATCATTGGTATCAACGGCGACAGAGAACTTATCAACAGTTAGTACAGGTGGTATTCTGTCCTCCGGTAACCTTACTCTTGCTGTTACTGATATTACAGGTTTATCAGTGGGAGATGCGATTAGTTTTGTAAACTCAGCAGGTCAGACAATGACACGTATCATTTCTGCGATCTCTGGTACAACAACGGCTGGTGCAGGAAATATCGTTTTAGTTTCTGGTGGTATTGGAACAGGAGTGAGTGGATCAGGGGCAATCCTAAGTGCTGCAACTTTTAATTATAGTATACAGATGGAATCTCGTGCATCTGTCGGTACCTCATATAGTGCGGCAGATTATGTTCAGTACACTATAGAAGGCGCTGATTTAACTGCTGTTCAGATTACAGATGCTGATGGTAACGGTGTCGCCGGTGGCGGACTTGGTGCAGTTGCTGATCAAATCAATGCGACTACATCAGAAACAGGTATCAAAGCGGTTGCAGATGTATCAGTTGATAGTCAAATCGCTGTACAAGGTATGACGCTGACTTCTGATATTGTTATCAATGGTGAGACAATCCTTTCAGCAGGTGACACAATCGCTGTCGGTGACAGTGACAATAAACTAATCGATGCTATCAATGCGGCAACAAGTAAGACAGGGGTTTCTGCAGCTTTAGAAGCTGACGGTTCTTTAACACTTACTTCAGATGGTCGTGCGATGAACCTTAGCGGTCTTTCTGGTGTTGCAGGAATCAATGACGGTGTTGTATCTGGTACACTTCAGATTACAAGTAATGTAGTCGGTGATATCGATCTTTCAGCGGTTCACTACACAGATGCTACATTAACACAAGTAAATGCTGCGGCAAGTGACTTGCAAGCTATTGAAAGTAGCAGTAATCTTGCTGACCTTGTCAATGGTAGAGTAGATGATAATGGTGATGGACTGGTTAATAGTGATGACACTGTTGGTCTGTTGCGTACTAAAAAAGGTGCGATGCTAGCAATGGATATTACCGAAGCTAGTATTACAAAACTTGATGCATCTCGTGCAGACCTTGGTTCTGTTCAGAACGCTCTAGTCGTTACAATTAACAATATCTCTGTAACTCAGGTAAATGTTAAAGCGGCAGAATCTCAAATCCGTGATGTTGACTTTGCATCTGAATCTGCAAACTTCTCTCGTCTGAACATCCTTGCTCAGTCTGGCTCTTATGCTATGTCTCAAGCAAATGCTGTTCAGCAGAACGTGCTTAGACTACTTCAGTAGTCTGGCTAATGCAGCGTAAGCTGCAAGCACTTCCTTTAGAACGTTGCCTTCGGGCAACTTTTCAAACTCCAAACTCCAAACTTCAAACTTCAAACTTCAAACTTCAAACTTCAAACTTCAAACTTCAAACTTCAAACTTCAAACTTCAAACTTCAAACTTTTTAGCTGGAACACTATTTGCTTTTTATTCTAATAAATTTATTGCATGGATGCAATTCCATTAAAAAGGATATAAGATGGGTTTTCGTATAAACACAAACATTGCAGCGCTTAATGCGCATAATAATGGTGTTATCAATAACCGTGAGTTAGATAAGTCATTAGGCAGATTAAGTTCTGGTCTTCGTATTAACTCGGCAGCAGATGATGCATCAGGTATGTCAATCGCAGATAGCCTTCGTTCACAAGCAAACGCACTTGGACAAGCAATTCGTAATGCAAATGATGCGATCGGTATTATTCAGACAGCTGATAAAGCCATGGATGAGCAGCTAAAAATTCTTGATACCATCAAGACTAAAGCAATTCAAGCGGCTTCTGCAACGCAAACAGGGACATCTCGTGAAGCGATTCAGAGTGATGTTGATCGTTTGATTGAACAGCTTGACAATATAGCGATAACAACTTCTTTTAATGGGCAAAACCTTCTTAATGGTACCTATACCAATAAAGAGTTCCAAATCGGTGCCTATTCAAATCAGACAGTATCTGCTTCTATTGGGAATACACAATCTATTGCCACAGGTAACCTTTCAAAGCGTGAAGATATCGCACAGCTTGGAAATACAACTTCTATTGTTACGGCGGGAAATATAGGAAAAGGCAGTCTGGACATAACAATCTCTGCCGGGGCAGGGATCGGTGTTGGCGATACGATTCGTATTGACGGTCTTGGTAATTATCAGATCATGGCTATTATGACAGCTGGATCGACTACTGCCGGTATGGTGGTCAGACTTGATCGTGGACTTGATGCTGCTTTGACTGGAGCAACAAATATCGCATTGGTGTCAACAGCAACGGAGAACTTATCAACGGTAAGTACGGGTGGTATTTTGTCTGCCGGTAACCTTACACTTGCTGTCACGGACATTACAGGACTTGCTGTTGGAGATGCGATTAGTTTCACGAACTCAGCCGGCCAGACAATGACACGAATTATTGCAGGCATATCCGGAACAACTACAGCCGGTGCAGGAAATATCGTTCTTGTTTCTGGCGGTATTGGAACAGGAATAAGTGGATCAGGGGCAATCTTAAGTGCTGCGACTTTTAACTACAGCATGCAGATGAACTCTCGTGCATCAGTCGGTACATCCTATACCGGAGCCGACTATGTCCAGTATACGGTAGAAAATGTTGACCTTACTGCAGTCCAGATGACAGATATAGATGGTAACGGTGTCGCCGGCGGCGGTTTGGGTGCAGTTGCTGATCAAATCAATGCATCTACAGCACAAACAGGTATCAAAGCGACGGCTGAGGTCCTTGTGGACAGCCAAATCAGTGTTCAAGGGATGACCTTGACTTCTGATATCGTTATCAATGGAGAGACAATCCTTGCAGCAGGTGCTATCATTGAGATCGGTGATTCAACCAATGTATTGGTAGATGCGATCAACGGACTTACCAGTAAGACAGGCGTTCAGGCTTCTTTGGAAATCGATGGAAGTCTGACTATCAAGTCAGATGGAAGAGCGATGAATGTCAGCGGACTTTCTGGAGTAGCTGGTATCAACGATGGAATTCATGCAGGAACATTAGAGATCATCAGTCAGACAGTCGGTGCTGTCGAGATTTCAGCAACGCATTGGCAGGATGAAAGTTTAACGGTCGCACAGACAACAGCAAGTAATATGGATGCGATCGAGCAGAGCTTCAATGTCGCAGATATTGTCCATGGACGTGTGGATGACAATGGCGATGGACTTATCACGAGTGCAGATCAGATTGGTCTATTAAGAACGGATAAGGGAGCAATGCTTACGATGAATATCGTAGAAGCAGCGATTACTGAGCTAGATGCTGTTCGCGCTGATATGGGTTCTGTACAGAATGCACTAACGGTTACGATCAATAATATCTCAGTAACATCGGTGAACGTACGAGCTGCCGAATCTCAGATCCGTGATGTCGATTTTGCATCAGAATCAGCGAATTTCTCTAAGCATAATATCCTTGCTCAGTCAGGCTCTTATGCAATGTCTCAGGCCAATGCTATACAGCAAAACGTTCTTAGCCTTCTACAGTAAGCTAAGAAGGTCTAACTAAACACTCTTATTCCTTTGCTATTAAAGGCTAAGAGTGTATTGAACAATAATTATTACTCTATTCCTTCTGTCTTTAAGCGCCACCCCTATACCTTTTAAAATTCAAATTATCTCTATCTGGCAGGACAATCCGTCTAATATTATCATAATGTTTTTGTCTTATATATGGCATTTTACGGGGTTGTTTTTGATGTTATTCAAGAAGCGATGATAGAGGAGTACTGTATAGGTTTTGAGCGAAATGGAGGCAGCCATTTCGCTCATATAGTTTATTGAGCAGTATAGTTGTCTTTTACAGCATTGATGGCTTCATGTAAGCTGGCGGATAGACCAAACAAGAAACTTCTATGGTGCACTATCCATTGCAGGGCCTTTTTCTGATTACTTTTTATATCATCGACATATTGAACTTTTATAGCAGCAAGATCGAGTTCTGAATGTACTAAAGTAGATTGGGTGATTTCAGAGAAGAATATAGCAAATGTTTGACTCTTGTTCATTTTCTTGCGGGTATATTCAATGCTGGTCAAAAGTTTAATGATCTCATTATCATTGAGAGCTACCAGGGTCTCTTCTTCTGTCTTGTTTTCAAGTTTTTGGCAGGCTTGGTTTAGTTCAAGGAAGGTCGCATCCACCAACTCTTTTAAATCCTGTCCATCTCTATAAATAGTTTGGATCTTTTCATCAACTGTTCTCATATGTGTTGCGACTTCTTCTTCGCTAGTATTATGAAGTGTAAGCGGTTGTTTTATCTCGTTTTGAGACAGGATATTGTCGATATAGTCTTGAAAAGGCATCTCAATTGTATCTGGGATACGAGCACCGCCTTCGGTACAATTATAGACTTTGAAACCATATGCGGCATAGGTCTGGATAGTCTGTTGAAAAAAGTCTCTGAAGAGTCTCCAAACCATTCTTGATTTTACCATCCGTCCTCCGCCATAGGCTTCAAGCTCTTCAAGATCATTGCCGGATGCCTCTTTCTCATTCGCTCCGAAAACATGACCACCGCTATGACTGGTTCCATCATCACCAAAAGCGAGATCTTGACCGATAAGAACAACATTGCGGTATCCCATATATAAGGCAAGCTCGTGAGCAAGATTGGCAGCACTCATACCAAAACCAATATACCCATATTGATCAAGTTCAAAAAAACGATTGTATTTAAATGGCCGCATCGGCATCACGACAGTCTGTCCTTCAAGAGCTTTTAGTACCCGCTCATGTTGAACAGAGACATTAATAAAGGTGGTGTTCTTCATAAACTCTTTTGATGTCGATTCGAAAAACTTTGCAGATAGGTCAACACGCTCTATGGAAGTACAAAAGTCAGGCTGTATACCTTCTTTTTCCAGAATAGGGAGGCTGGCATCAACACTGATAATGGTAATATAGTCCTGGATCTTTTTAAGCAGGGGTAACTGTTTTTTAAGGCTTGGTCCTGTTGATACGACAATTGCAGCATCTGTATATTTTTTATTCTGAAGTTGCTCTAAAGGAGGGTGCTGAATCATATAAGGTAAGTTTTTTATATGGTGCTTGACACCGCGTAAGGCATCAGAGATACTATTCCCGGATACCGCAATAGAGTGCAGAAGGGCACTGGACATAATCGAGGATGTCTCAATTATTGCATCATGGTATAGATCTGCATAATAGGTGGATGCAGAGTGCAGTCTAAAGTTCCGTGCATGAAACTTTGCCAGGTTCAAAGAGAAGATCTGAATAGCAAGGTTGAAATTTATCTGTTTGCTTGTGAATAAAAGAAGTTTCTTAGACTGTAAAGCTTTGGAGAAGTCATGTAAATGCAATACGATATATAATATTTCAATTTCGGGTTCTATAATAACCAGCTGGCTGAGTTTTTTGAACTCAAGCAGATGATTCGCTAAGTTTCCGTTTCCTATACCAAAAAAATAGAGGAACTCGTATTCTCTGTACTGTTTAAACTCCAACTGCGCAGCGAGCAGCTCTTGTGCGGGGTCAATATAGACGCTTCTGTTGTGTTCCAAATCAACAAGATTATAATGTATGGAACCCTCTTCTTGAATAAGTTCAAAACGTTCGGCATCAATGATGTCAGAAAGCTCCTGATATAAGGGTAGATTGACCGTTTTAAGTGATTCGATATTTTTTTTAAATGTCTGTTCCAAATATTACTCCATCATATCGACATCAAGGGGGGTGCCTTTTGAGAGGTCTCGTGTTGTTTTCTTGCCTAAGATATCAGGCAAGTGTTTAGGGTGCATGCCATATCCAGGCCGGATAGAACGCACATTGGCGGTTGTTATTATATCACCCTTTGAAAGGTTTTCTGTAACAAAGAGACTTCGACAAAAAGCTTTTGATTTTTTTGCTTTGTCTGTTAGTGTATAGTCCGCTTTTCCAAGAAGTTTTTCTGTGTCTCTTACTGCTTGGACCATCTGTGTAAATGTTTCTGGGTCTAAAGAGAAAGCAGCATCCGGTCCGCCAAGCGAGCTGTCTAAAATAAAATGTTTTTCAATGACTTTTGCTCCCAGGCTCACAGCGACAATAGGTGAAGTCGTACCTAACGTATGATCTGAAAAGCCAACAATAACGTCAAACCTTTTCGGGATGTCTGAAATAGTGAGTAGGTTTGCTTCTTCAAGTGGTGCAGGATAAGCAGATGTACATTTTAACAAGATAACATCTCTGTTATGCATTCGGTAACATGCGTTTAATGCTTCTTCTATATCTTCAGTGGTTGCGATACCTGTAGAGATGATCACCGGCTTACCTTTGGAAGCTGCATATTCGATGAGGGGAATATCTGTTATCTCAAAAGAGGCAATCTTGTATGCAGGTGTATCAAGGGTCTCTAAAAAATCAACAGCACTTTTGTCAAAAGGAGATGAAAAACAGATCAATCCCTCTTCTTTTGCAACTTCAAAAAGCTGTTTATGCCATTCCCATGGCGTGTGGGCTTCGTCATAAAGTTCATAAAAGGTCTTTCCATCCCATAGTGTATCGCCTTTGATAGTGAAAAGCTCACTGTCGCAATCCAAGGTGATGGTATCTGCTGTATACGTTTGAAGTTTAATAGCATCCGCTCCAGCCTTAGCAGCCGCTCGGATGGTATCTATTGCCACCTGAAGACTTCCGTTATGGTTAGCAGAGAGTTCGGCAATGATAAAAGTAGGACTATCCTTGTCGATTGTAAAATCAGCTATTTGCATAAGCTTGCCTTGTATAAAAATTTAAATTTTCACATTGTCT
>JBFEIF010000033.1:0-19936 GCA_041553795.1 Sulfurimonadaceae bacterium | reverse complement strand
TTCAGAGTCTCAAGCTCTTCTTTGGTGTCGCGAAGTGCTATCCCTCTTGCCGAACAGCCTGACATGTTCATATTGTTATAGGTCATTTTCCATTTCATGATTTATAGTATAGTGTAAAATATAACAAAAGTTGATACAAACTGAAGATAATCCTTAGGCAGGGACGTTTATCTTGTACGGTTTCACAAGAAAAAGCGTGGTCGTCGCGATCAGGATAAAAAGAAGGAAAAACCAGATGTTTACAGTGAGTTTGTAGGAGATGATACCGAAGATAACACTTCCGTGGGGTACAAGGGTAAAAAAACGTTTGGCGTTCTTCTCAAACTTTGAAAGAAGATCGTCCGTCTTATCCTGTGTCGACAACTTTATCATATGACGGTGATAGAAGATGAAATAGAGGATACTCAGTTCGATTATCTTGTAGCTGATAAGGCCGTAGACGATGAAGATGTTGTATCGCAAGCCGAAATAGCTTGTAGGCTCTATGTCAAAAAAGCTGTTTACACCGATCCCGAGCAGGGCTACTGTCATCAAGATATAAAACATCATACGGCGGCGTTTGGATAGTTTATCGATTATAGTCTGCATGGGTGTCCTTTTAGAAGCGGTATTTTAACTTAATCTCTCTGTGACAAACTTAATCATCTGTTATCGCGCTGCCGGCAATTGAAATAGGATAGATTTACCTTATATTTAAATCTATTGGATAAAATAAGATAAAAAATTAAAGAACAGTATTGAGACGTAAACACTACAGTAACAGAGGCTTCTTTTGATAGCGGATATCAGCCGGCTTTTATCGGTGCTTCACACCGACAGAAAGCTCTTTGAATCACTTTTTGAAAAACGAAACCGCATGGTGGGCTTTCATGAAGTCTCTAACGAGATAGGCGAAGAGAGATTAGAGTATCTCATCAATGCAGAGATACTCAATCGTACCGACGACAGTATCGAACTTGATGAACGCATCTTGAGTTTTTTCGAGGAGTTCCTTGAGACAAACGAAGATGTAGAGATAGGGGATGTGGACGAACTTCTGATCAATCTGAAATACAACATCGAACTCTACCAGAACGAAAAAGAGAACGAGCACTCCAGAGAACGCTATCTTGGTAAGATAAAGCGTATACTTAAAAAGATCCCCAATATGATCTTGAAGAACCTCTCGCTTCTTCAGCTGCATATCGGTCTGACCTACAAGACACAGAGTTCGCATAAGAACAAGATACTTGAACTGCAGCACTATAAGGGCAAGCTTGAAAAGATGATGAACATCGAGGCGAAGGTGCAGAAGGCACTGCTGAATGAAGCGGGTTTCTTTAATGTCGTCTCGTCTTATGAGACGGTGCTGCTGTCGCTCAGACTGAAGGTCAGACTGCGAGAACTGCGGGTCTCCTTGATAGAACTGCAAAAGCAGGTCATCGAGTATATCAACAAGACGCTGCACAAGCAGCACTTTTTTGAGCATATCATCAAACTCAAAGAGATGAAGTCTGCTCTGGAGATCAAAGAGAAAAGCAATATCCTCGCGCTTTTAGAGATGGAGACGACACCGCTTTTCATGTCAAAACCGCAGCGTATAACAACATTTTTGGATACGGAAGAGGTCTATGAGTTCGGATTTGAAGAGATGGTGCAGAAACTGCAGCATACCATCCCAGTTCAGAAAACTTCTGTTCTCAAGGCTGAAGCCCTTGACGGGAGTTTCTTCGAGGATGAAGAAAAAGCCCAGTATATGATCGATACCGACGCGCTTCATGAAGCCTTTATGGACTCCCAAGAAGACCTGTTTACCTTTATCGATACCAAAGCCTTCGAAGTAGAACAGTCGCTCGAAGAGAAGATAACGCTTTACTGCCAGCTGGCCTTGATGTATGAGGCGGATTACAGCTTCAGCGAGACACGACAAAAGATAGAACAGTATGAATACCTGATAATAAGACCAAAGAACAAGGTGATAGATGAATCTGCCTAAACAGAGTAAAGAGATATTTGATATATTAAGCCGCGGGAACTTCCTGTGCGAGAACAGTCCTGTACGTCTGGAGCGAGACCTCTACCAGTCATGTGAAAAAGAGTTCGGTGCACATTATGATTTTTTTGAGCACATCGGTTTTTATCTGATCCGCGAAGACGGGTATTTTTACTTCTCAAAAGAGCTTCCCCAGTCTCAGAAAGAAGACAAGCTTCAGATGATACTCGAGTACATAGACCTGGTCGAACTGATGCTTCAGTTCTCGGCTACTTTCGGGGTGGGTTTCAGGACAACGGTACGTGAACTCTCTGATGCTGTCCAGTCCAATGTCGTCTTGAAAGACAGACTGGACAGGCTTAAGAACATTGCCAAACCGCAGACCCTGCATGCCCAGTGTGCAAAGGTCTTCGAGAAGTTTAAAAAAGGCGGTTTTATGGCGCTGGAAGACGAACATGAAGAACGTTATATAGTCTTAAACTCCTATCATTACATCGAAACATTTTTAAATGCTATAAAGGTCAGCTCTGATGAACCAGCTTAAAGAAGTCACATTTATAAATGCCGCGACACTGCCGTATGCGCAGATTGATGTCGGAGGCAACACGCTCTTCAGCGGAGGCAATGGAGCCGGAAAGACGACGATATTGCGTTCGATCCTGTATTTTTACGGAGCACAGCGTTCGGAACATCTGGGTATCAGCAAAAAGAAGAAGCGTTTTGAAGAGTATTATTTCGCATCCATCAACTCCTACATTGTCTACAAGTTCGAAAACGAGGACTCAACGGTTCTAGCCATCATGTACAAGGCCGGCGGACTGCGTGTAAAGTACCGTTTTGCCATAGAACGCAATGCGCAAGAGACGAAAGAACTCTTCTTTGAGGACAATACGGCCCTTGAGCCTAAAGAGCTGTGGTCGCGGCTTCTTGAAAAAGAGTATGAGCTCAGTCCCATACTCAACTCTCCTAAAGAGTACAAGTCGGTACTATATGGACAGGACAGAAAGCTTCAGCAGTTTGCTTTTTTCAATGCCAACAGCGAATACGAACAGATATCCAAGACGCTTTCAAATGTCTTCATCAACTCCAAACTTGATTCGGGTTCGATAAAGAAGTCGCTGGTATCAAGCATCAGCGGGTTCGAACCTATCGACCTGAACCAGATGCGCCGAAACATCAGCGATTTCAGAGTGAAATATGACGATATCAGCTCATTTGAAAAGAACAGCGTCCATATTCATGAGGCGGTAGCCACACTGGGGCTGTATGAAGAGCAGTCATCGGCACTCCAGCTTACTGCAGCATCTTTAGGGTCCAATGCATCGGTAGCAGAAAACGAACTGGAAGCTCTCAAAGAGCAGACGCTTGTGTTCAGAGATGAACTGGCTGCGCTTACGGAGGCGCACAAGATAAAAGAGAGCCGTTACCGTGAAGAACATGACGAGGCTTTGAAAGAGCAGGGCGCACTGGAACGCACGATCAAAGAGGCCAGAGCCAAAGAGAAAGAGTACGAAGAGTTAAAGATCAAAGAAAAACTTGTACTCTGGGAAAAGAAACCGCTTTTAGACGATGAACTGCTTACGCTGGAGTCTCAGCTTGAGAAATTGCTGGACTCGCAAGGCTCCCTGAGCGAACGTTTCAATGCGATGCGCGAGCGTGAGCTTAAGAGCTTTCATGACAAAGAACAGAGGCTTAAGACAGATATCACTACACTCATAGAGCTCTATACGGCGGACAAATCTGCTTTGATGCAGGAGCAGCAGGATGCCTACAGCGAACACAGAACGAAAAGTGACACGCGCTTAAGCCATCTCAACGAAGGACTCTCTACGGCGAAAGAAGAAGCGCTGCATGCACTTAGCCAGGAACGTATCATCCAGAATAAAAGTTTTGACAAGGAAAAGATCGAGAACGCTAAGAATGAGGTCCACAAAGCTGTTAGAGCGTTTGAAGAAGAAAAGTCACGTCTTCAGCTTTTGCAGTCTCAGGCTGAAAGGGTCGCAGAACAGATCTACTCGGCCGAACAGTCAAAAGGGCATACGCTTCAAAACCTCATGCATGAACATGAGAAGCAGACCCATGCTCTTCGTGCCGAGATCGATGAACTTCATCGCAGAAAAAACCTGAATGCGGCATCTTTGCTTGGATTCATGCGAGAGAATGCCTTTGAAGAGGCGGCTACGCTGTCAGCTTTATTAAAAGACGAGGTCCTCTATTCCCAGGCTTTGCGCCCTTCACTCGAAGAAGGCAACGGTACTCTTTTAGGCTTGAAGATCGATACCTCCTCACTTGACACATCAGCTTATGAAGAGAGTGCCGTGGCATTGAGCCTTCATGCCTGCGAAGAGCGTTTGAAAAAGATGAATGCCCAGTATACCTTTAAACAGGAAGAGGTAGAGAACGAGACGCGCAATGCGATCAATGCACTTCGACGTGAACAGGGGCGGATCAATACCCTTATCGACGAGCATCTGCGACAGCTTCCAAAATTGGAAAAAAGCAGTCTGACTCTGGCGGAAGAACTCCAAAGCCTTCAAAACCTGGCTGCAAAGAGAAAAGATCAGGAACTTCTGGATGCCCGAGCTGACAAAGAGCGTAAAGAAAAAGGGTATCAGCAGTTAAAAGAAGAGTATGAAAAGATCAATGCCGGTCTGCAAAGCGAGCTTCAAGGCATCAAAGCAGCCTACGCAAAAAGAGAGGAAGAACTAGAGGCGACAAAGGTGGCGTCTTTGGGAGTTAAACAAGACGAACTTGTCAAGATAAAGAGCGAACTGGACAAGAATCTTGATCAGATCAAAAGTGAAGAAGATGAAACCTTGGTAAAAGGCGGTGTTGACCCGTCTTTATTGAAAAAGTATCAAGAAGAGATCAGGATAAAAGAGGATGAACTTGCCAAGATTTCCAGTATCGGGGAACTGGTCTCAGAATACCGGATCGATCAGAAACGTATCTTCGTACGCCTGAATGAACAAGTCGCTTCACTTGAGTCCCTGTCCGAGACGATAAAAACGCGTGCAGAAGATTTTGAAGCGCTTCAAGAACTGTATGAGACGAAAAAATCCGAGATCGAAAAACAACGGGACCAGCTTGTCTCCAAAGTAAACACGCTTCAAAAAGACCTTAAAGAGTATCTTGCATTCAAAGAGTCGGCGCTGTATACAGAGTTAAGCAGCCTGATAGAGAACTCAGACCAGCCGAAAAGTGAGGAGAGCCTTTCGGATATGATCAACCGTCTTCGCGACCTTGGTTTTGAGCATGCCTCTTCCAAAGACAAACTTCGCAAAAATCTCAACAGGGCCTTCTCATCCATCAGTCTGCATAATATCTTCAATCTGTATGCACCGAGTTCGGATAATGACAAGGCCATCTTGGCATCGGCAAACGGGTTGAAGACCTTTGTTCTGGAAAATAAGATAGAGACCTATAAAGAGCAGGTGGCCAAAGAGTTTACGCTGACGCTTCGTCACCTCTCCTCAGAGATATCTGAACTTCTTAAAGCAGAAGGGGACATCTCCAAGACCGTCTTGCGTATCAACAAGACCCTTCAGGATCTGCAGGGAATCAAGGTCATACACGGTATTGAACTGCGCTATAAAGAGAGCGATAACCTTATGCTGAATGTCCTTAAAGCTATAGGCGATCTGGTCGAGGCAAATCCGTATGGGAACGAGATTAACCTCTTTTCGGCTGAGATAAATGAGCATTTCAATCAAAAAGCGCTTAAGCATCTGGATGAGCTGGCCCTGCGCCTAAG
The DNA here is from genome assembly GCA_041553795.1 of Sulfurimonadaceae bacterium. Classification (GTDB taxonomy): domain Bacteria; phylum Campylobacterota; class Campylobacteria; order Campylobacterales; family Sulfurimonadaceae. The sequence continues at coordinate 14,210 of JBFEIF010000033.1, read as the reverse complement.
TGAAGACAAGAGCGATATGCTGACACTTGACGAGAGCTTTGTTCTGGAGTTCAGAGCGATAGAAAACGGCAATGATACCGGTTTTGTCCCTTCGCTTGACGGTATCGGTTCAAACGGTACGGATGTCATGGTAAAAGCCATGGTCAACATCGCCATGCTCTCTTTGGCACGCAAGCAGTCTTCAAAACAGGACGCCGAGGTCTATTTCCACTGTATCCTCGATGAGGTAGGCATCCTTTCTCCGGCTTACCTCAAAGAACTGATCGCCTATGCGAATAACAAGAAGATACGCTTCGTCAACGGAGCACCGGACGAGAAGCTGGTCTCGACCTATAAACGGCTTTACATGCTTTCGACCAATGCAAAGCATCAGACACTTGTGCGAAAGCTTGTCTCGCAGGAATAGTATCAGTTATTTCATGGAATGCAATGTCCAGTTATGTAATATTTTATGAGGAAGGTTATATATGAAAGTAGTTATGGCAATCTGTCTAATGTTATTCTTTTCTTCTTTTGCGATTGCAAGTAATATTGATAGCTTGTCTCTTTTGAAAAGAGAGTTAGGAGATAACATTGAAGTGCATAGTGAAGGTGAAATAAGATATTGTCCAGATAATACATGTGAGATATTTAAAACTAAAAAACCAACTCTCGACCTAGCAAGCTTTGTATATCTATATTTATATCATATATCTGAATATGTATATTTGAATGAGTCAATTGATGGTCTTAACGCATTTCGTAAGAATACATTAGAAGAATCAAAAATTAAGAAGAGTATGTTAAATTATTGTGTAAATGAAAAAAAGAGTGTGGAATGTGTTCTTAATGGGATGAAACAAACATTGGGGATATCACTATGCTTTGGTAGATACGATGAAGAAACATTTTGTTATGGTTGTTCAGAGAACGAAAATATATGTTCAAAGTTTTAATGAGTTTGTAATTAAAGACATCTATATAGAATAGATGTCTTTATATATAAAACAGCTGTTTTTATTCGATATTGGTATAGACAGCCTGAACGTCTTCATCATCTTCAAGCTTATCGATGATCTTTTGGATATCTTCCATCTGCTCATCAGAAACAGAGATCGGTGTATTCGGGATGTACTCCAGTGTCGCCTTTGTCATCTCTACTTGCATCTCTTCAATTTTGCTGTTCATACTTCCGAAATCTGCATAGTCGGTATGAACGATACACTCACCATCTTCGATCTCAAGCTCTTCAAGGCCGGCATCGATAAGTTCCATCTCCAGCTCCTCTGCATCAGCACCTTCTGGAAGTTTGAACTCGAAGATCGCTTTGCGTGTGAACATAAAGTCCAGGGCACCCTTAGTCAGTAATTCTCCGCCATTCTTGTTGACAGGGTTTTTGACATTTGCGACAGTACGCGTGTTATTATCTGTCAGACATTCGATGATGAACATAGAACCGTGCGGTCCTTTGGCTTCGAAGTTGACCTCAAGCATGTCTTTTGCATCTTTACCTGTTGCACGCTTGATGGCCGATTCGATATTGTCTTTGGGCATGTTCTCCGCTTTGGCATTAAGAATCGCCGTACGAAGTTTTGGGTTCATGTCAGGATCACCGCCGCCTTCTTTTGCCGCTTTTTCAATTGCTTTTGCCAGTTTTGGAAATACGCGTGACATATTTCCCCAGCGCTTCATCTTTGCTGCTTTGCGATACTCAAAGGCTCTACCCATAAAATCTATCCTCATCAGTTTAATTGCGCGTATTATAGCTAGTAAAAAATATTAGGAAAATAAATTTAACAAAGTCAGAGCAGAAGTTTGTTAAAATTCCGAAATTAAATACAGATTAGGCAGATTATGAAACTCTCATTTGACAAGACACTTTATGTATTGGCTCCTTTGGCCGGATATACAGATCTTCCATTCCGTTCGGTGGTAAAAAAATTTGGTGCGGACCTGACTGTCTCTGAGATGGTCAGCTCAAATGCACTGATCCACGGTTCAGAGAAGTCACAGAAGATGCTTGAGAAAAACAGTATCGAAGACCCTTATTCCGTACAGATCGCAGGCGGTGATGTCGATGTCGTAAGAGGTGCGGTCGAGTTTTTGAATACTCAAGAGGGGATTGATGCTATTGATTTCAACTGCGGCTGTCCTGTACCTAAAGTCGTTGGCGGCGGTTCTGGCTCATCTCTACTGCGTGATCTTGACCAGATGGGACGTCTTATAGAGACCATCAAGAAAACCTCCAACAAGCCCTATACCAGTGTTAAGATACGTTTAGGCTTCAGTGAGAACAATCACCTTGAGATTGCCAAGGTAGTGCAGGATGCCGGAGCGGACTTTATCGCGGTTCACGGACGTACCCGTTCTGGCCGTTTTAAGTCCGAAGTCGATTATGACGCGATTGCAGAAGTCAAGCAGGCATTGAAGATACCGGTCATCGCCAACGGTGATATAACCTCTTTTGAAAAGGCCCAATGGGTACTTGAACATACCAAGGCAGACGGCTTGATGATAGGGCGGGGCGCCATCGGTCAGCCATGGATCTTTCATCAGCTCAAAACGGGTGAGAAGAGTGTCTCTATAGAGCTTAAAAAAGAGATCGTCCTGGAGCATTATGACAAGATGGTGGAGTTTTACGGAGCGCATGGTGTCGCTATGTTCAGAAAACATATCCATACATACTGCAAAGGGCTTCAAGGCGCCTCCAACCTCAGAAATCAGGTCAACAAGATCATTGATATTGAAGAGTTTAGAAAGGTCTTGGAAGATTTCTTTAATATGACGCGAGAAGCTTAGGCGTTCTTCTCTGTCAGGAGTTTTTTAAACATCGATAAGGCTTCTTTAGACTTTTCTCTATGCCATGTCTTAGCCGATACGCCTCCGGCAGCCTGATAGTGGTACATAGAATGGTCACGCTGCCCTTCAAGGATACTCTGCATGATCGCTGTGAGCTTTTCCTGACCTTCTTGTTTGGCCATATGGGTACTGAAGATACGGCGCTGTTCGCTGTCGGTAAACTTCTCAAGCTGACAAAAATAATCTATCATCCCGTATAAAAACATATAATAGATCTGCATCTTGTACTTATCTGCTTTCAGTTTTGCCAGATCGACCTGTTTGAGAAGCTCTGTATGGTAGTCCATGATATGCGCATAGGTGATATCATACATCTGAGACTTGTATTTTGGCGTGCTTTGTGCTGTCTTGCTCTCTCTTTTATCTGAGCCTGATGATTTCTTCAAAAAGAAAACCCCTAATGCCAAGAGAAAGACCACACCGGCGATCATCATGTATAAAAGGGATTCAGACTCTTCTTCTGCCTCTGCATTTTGTACGGGTTCGGTCTTTGCAGCCGGTGCGACACTCTTAGCCGTTTCGACAGGAGTCTTTTTCTCACTCACTGCAGCTGCTTCGGCCTTCTGTACGCTCTCTTTTTTTACTTCTGTTTTTTTGGCTGTCTCGCTCTGGTGTTTTTTGGCATAGCGTTCATTCATCTCTTTAAAATAGAGTGTCGCCTCTTTATTACCGTGTTTGGAAGCGCGTCGAAGCCATTTGTAGGCTTCCATCTTCTTCTTTTCGACACCGAGACCGTGCATATAAAGCATGCCGATGTTGTATTCGGCACGATTGTCACCCTTGTCTGCTAGTTTTAGATAGATCCGGTAGGCATCTTCATAGTTCTTGTTACTTGCCGCTTCATAGGCAAGATTATGAAACTCATAGTTCATAAAGGAAGTCTCTTCATTAGCTTGAAGCAGTATAGAGTCGCTTTTTTTCTCTTTTGCATACAGATACTGAGTACTAAAGATAAGTAAAAGTGTCAAGATAAGTGTTTTAAGTGTCATATATCCTCGTTGTTTAGGAATGGTTTTTATTATACATTGTTTGAAGCCAATATACAATACTTTTACAGTTTATGCAGGTCCGGCGGTACGGCATGATCTTTGACATATTGCTCGAAAGTACCGTCCTTTGCTAGCTGCAAGGCATACTTTTTGACTCCCTTACGCTCTTTTTCATAGCGCATGACCGGTATGCCCATCCCGCAGCTTGTCTCAACAGCATAGATGGTGAACTTGAAGATATGGCGTATTGCATCCATATCAGCCTTGAAAAAAGTACCGGCCTGCTCAAATCTCTGGGTGTCCTTCATGATGACTTCACCCTTGCAAAAGCAGCGTAATATTTTCGGTTCATCCTCAAAGGCATTGAACAAAAGAGTGATCTCTCCGTCTTGCGCGATATCTCTTGCAGTCCGGTTGCCGCTGCCGAGGTAGTCTGCCATGTACAGAGTGCTTGGATCATTGACGTGGATGCAGTCATACCCGCGAGGAGAGAGATTGACCTCATGTGTCGAAGACGAAGCGATATAAAAGAGCTTCTGTTTCTTGATAAAGGTAATGTCTTCTCTTGTCAAGGTCTTATATTGTGCGCCCAAAAGTGTTCTCCGCAATGGATTTTAGCAAGACTTCTTAATAGAAGTCCGGGTTGTCCTCGATTATACAGAATAAAGGTAAATGTTTTTAAAATAGTGTTGTATTTGAAAGAAAAAACAAAAAGGAATAGGATGGGCGCTTGTGGTTTTGTAACACCGGTTGATAGAAAAAAGCAGGAGATCATACAGCTTGTCAGTGAACTCGAAGAGATGGGTGAAGTGCCTGATTTTTGCAGGCTTGTCCTGGATCATGATATCTTGGAATATCACGGCAAGAACCAAAAGCTTGAAGTACTTCTAAAAGAGTTTTTGGAAAGACTTGAAAGGAGTTAGTGCAGCCCATAGCTCATTTCTGAGGCTTTTTCTTTATACGACTGCAGCGGTTCGATCTCGCTGGGGTTGTCCAATCTCAGGTAAGAGTCCAGTTCCGTCTTGTTGGCATCAAGGACTTTTTCAAACTCGCTTTGTGTCGTGACCGGTTTTTCGTCACAGTATTTGTCCAATAGGACATTCGAGTTCCCCAAAAGGACAAGATAGCTTTGGCCTTCATAATCAAGCATAGCGACTCTGTTCTTAGGATCAAGCGGTTTTTGAAAACGTACAGATATGCCTTCCTTCTTTACACCGCCTTTGAAGAGCCATGGCTGTTTTCCCTTGGCAGCAGGAACACCCATCTTCTTTTTAAGCCACAGCATGATGAGGATACCAAAAAGCAGTATCGCAATGACAATATAATAGGAGTTGTTTAAATCATTGGACTTCTTAGTCGGCAAAGAAGGAGTTGCAGACGGAGCAGGAGCGTTCTGCGCAGTAGAGGCTTTTGTTACAGGCTCCCCTTTGAAAAAACGCAAGCGAAGACCGTAGGAATCACTTGTCTTCGAGGCGTTCATATTGACATCGGAAGCCGTTTGAAGAATGACTTCTGTGTGTGAATTGATGGGAGTCAGTGTCATCTTGTGCAGATAGGAGGTGTTGACATTTTTTATCTTCGGTGCTTCTATGGAAGCGCCTTGCAGCTTCAAGATGATCTTGTTATCCTGCTTCATCTGTGAGAGTTTTCCGTCAAATGGTGTGTCAAAGGTCAGCATGACATCGACACGGTTTGAACGTTCATAGACATTATAGGAGAGTATCTTCGAACCGAAAAGAAGGTAGGGTAGCAGCAGTAGTAAAAAATATCTCATAAACGCTCTTTTGATAGATAATAGATAACCGAGGTGGAATCAAGGACTTCGTTGATACGAATCGCAAGGTTTTTCTCATAGACCATGACTTCCCCTTTGCCGATAATACGGTTGTTGACATAGGCCTCAACGCTTTCGCCTGCAGGCTTTCCAAGGTCGATTACAGAGCCTTTTTGAAGAGCGAGTATCTCTTTGATACTGAGGCTCGTCTGTCCCAGATCAGCAATAAACTCGACCTTCATGTCAAGCAGACCTTCGTAGTCCATCCATGCGAGTTGTTCAAGTTCATCTGTATTGAGGTCAAGATTGTCTAGAAGGTTTTCAGCCATCTGTTCTTGAAGTGTTTTTTTGTCTTCTTCTGGCATTAAATACCTATCCCCTTACCCTTTTATACCGATAACCAAGGCCTCTTTATCTGTTAGAAGTACTGAAAGTTCGCTGCATTCACATGCTTCAAACTCTTCGATAGCTTTAAACTTTGGCGTTGTTATCATAAAATGCTCTTTTTCAGCTTCTTCAGCCAAGACTTTAGCGCTTCCCACGATCATGTTAGCCGACTCAAGCGCCATGTCTCTCATCGTCTCATCATCTGCATCGTCTTCCATCAGATAGACAGAGACGATCTCTTTGATCAATCTTTCATTGAAGCCCAGATATACGGTCTTGACGTTACCGTCATCCATCTTGACATCAATAGAAGCAATTACTGTTCTCAATTGTTTAAGCGCTTCTGTACGCTCGGTTTTTAACTCAATCTGATTATGTAGAAAATTTTCGGCTGCTTCAATGATAATTGAGATCATGTGACGTCCCTGAGTGTGAATTATTACAATTCTGTTTAAATGTTTTAATTATAGGTAAAACTGATTAAGTGAAGTTTAATGTTCTTCCCTTTGATGAGAAAGATAGTGTTATAGGGCTGTAAAAACACAGCTTGACAGATAGGGGGATGTATCAGATTGAAATAATGAACTTAGATGACATCTTTAATGCCCTGATTAATGAAAGTAGAGTACAATTCCAAAACATGTGAAAGCGGTTTCATCAAAGATGGAAGGTTTTTTCAGAATATTATAGAATTAAAGAGAATATTATCGATATAAATATGATTTTAGAATTGATCGTCTTAGGCGCAGGTGTCGGTCTGCTTTCCGGATTTTTTGGTATTGGCGGAGGAACCATTCTTGTTCCTGTACTTTTGTTTATGGGTTACGACATCAAAGAGGCTGTAGGGATTTCGGTAGTGCAAATGGCTTTTTCATCCATATACGGTTCATTTTTAAATTTCAAAAAAGGCTCGCTGCAGTTTGATACCGTACTGCCAATCGGAATAGGCGGGTTTACCGGAGCGCTTTTAAGTGCATGGGTTATCTCAGTGCTTGAGTCTCAAACCCTTGAATATATCTTTCTCTCTTTTATACTTGTGGCTTTACTGAGAATGGCATACAAACCGGTCGAGTACCAGCAAAGCAGAGAAGTCCATTCCATCGTCCTTTTTCTGATAGGGATGCTGCTGGGAGTCTTTGCTATCTCTATCGGTGTCGGCGGTTCTATCCTGCTGGTACCTATCCTGGTCGGTTTTTTGCATTTTGAATTGAAAAAAGCGATCTCGGCAGGTCTTTTCTTTGTCGTTTTCTCCTCACTGTCCGGTTTGATCAGTCTATCGTATGCAGGGCATGTCCAATACCTCGACGGGCTGCTTATCGGGACAGCTTCATTGGCAGGCGTCTTTGCCGGAATACATCTGAATCAAATCACTGCCGTCAAGCTCCAAAAACGGCTGCTTCTGAGTTTTTATCTTTCAGTTTTGACATATTTAATTTTTAGGACTTTTTCATGATCAAGATCACAGGCGCACGCGAAAATAATTTAAAAAATGTTTCTTTAGAGATCCCCAAAAACAAACTTGTGGTCTGTACAGGTCTGAGTGGAAGCGGGAAGTCAACCCTTGCCTTTGATACGCTTTATGCTGAGGGCCAGCGTCGCTATATCGAATCTCTCTCCTCTTATGCGCGCCAGTTCCTGGATAAGATCGGAAAGCCTGAGGTAGACAAGATCGAAGGTCTGACGCCGGCGATCGCCATTGATCAGAAAACGACTTCGAAGAACCCCCGTTCGACGGTGGGGACGATCACAGAGATATACGACTACCTGAGACTTCTTTTTGCACGTGTCGGTGTGCAGCACTGCCATATCTGCTCCAAGCCTATCTCGCAGATGAACTCTTCGGATATCATAGAGCAGGTCTCAAAGCTCCCTGAAGGTTCCAAGGTCATCATACTCGCACCGCTTGTGCGTGAGAAAAAAGGGAGTTTTACGGATCTCTTGGAATCGCTTTCGGCCAAGGGTTATGTCCGTGCGATGATAGACGGTGTCATGGTCCGTCTGGATGAGGATATCGAACTTTCCAAGACTAAAAAACATACGATAAAGGTCGTTATAGACCGTATTGTCATCAAAGAAGAGAACAAAGAACGTATTGCCCAGGATGTTGAAAAAGCCCTGAAAGAGGCGTATGGGGAACTTGAGATAGAAGTGTTGAACTTCGAAGAGGTCCAGCTTGATGAGAAACTAATCCATTACAGCGAACATCTGGCCTGTCATGACTGCAAGGTGAGTTTTGAACCCCTTGAACCTTTATCATTCTCCTTCAATTCACCCAAGGGTGCATGTACCGAATGTGATGGCCTTGGCATACGCTTCGCTCTGGATACAGACAAGATCATCGATCCTGATCTCAGTATCGAAAAAGGTGCGGTAAAGATCGTCTACGGATTTAATAAGGGGTATTACTTCACTTTTTTAAAGGGTTTTTGCGACTATGAGAAGATCTCAGTAAGCAAACCCTTTGCAGACCTTGAAGAGCATCAGAAAAAAGCGATCCTGCACGGAAGTATCGACGAGATCCCTTTTGAGTGGAAAGGACATCCTATCAATCGTGTCTGGCCGGGTATCACAAAGATCGCCTATGACATGTTCAAAGACGAAAAAGAGCTTCAGGACTATATGAGCGAGAAGACCTGTTCGAAATGTGACGGAAACCGTCTGAGAAAAGAGTCTTTGTCTGTCGATGTGGCTGGCAAGAAGATATTCGATCTTATCAAGATGCCTATAGAAGACACCTATTCTTTTTTTAAGGATGATAAAAATTTTAGCTATTTTTCAGACCAGACGCAGATGATAGGCGAGCCGATCCTAAACGAGATCAAAGAACGTCTTTTCTTCTTGTATGATGTCGGTCTGGGCTACCTTTCACTTTCACGTGATGCCCGTTCGATAAGCGGAGGGGAAGCTCAGCGTATCCGTATCGCTTCTCAGATCGGTTCGGGTCTTACCGGTGTCATGTATGTGTTGGATGAGCCGAGTATCGGTCTTCATGAGAGAGATACCCTGAAGCTGATACGTACACTTCGCTCTTTGCAGGAAAAAGGAAACACCGTCATCGTCGTCGAGCATGATAAAGAGACAATAGAGAATGCGGACTATATTGTCGATATCGGTCCCGGAGCAGGAAAGTATGGAGGGGAAGTGGTCTTTGCCGGGACACGTGAGGAGATGAAAAAGGCTACGACACTGACAGCAGATTATCTTTATGGCCGAAAGATTATAGAGTATTTTTATCGCCGTACCCAGGAAGAGTGGATAGAGATAAAGAATGTGACGATCAATAACATCAAAGACCTCTCTGTCAAAATACCTTTGCAAAACCTGGTCTGTGTCTCAGGCGTCAGCGGAAGCGGAAAGTCTTCTCTGATCCTGCAGACGCTCTTGCCTGTTGCCCGTGAACTTTTAAACCATGCACGCAAGGTGAAAAAGGTCAAAGGCGTGGAGATCGATGGTCTTGAACAGCTTGACAAAGTCATCTACCTTGATCAAAGTCCTATCGGACGTACACCGCGTTCCAATCCTGCAACCTATACCGGTCTTATGGATGAACTTCGTGTCCTTTTTGCCAAGACGAAAGAGGCACAGATACGCGGTTATACGTCGTCGCGTTTCTCTTTCAATGTCAAGGGCGGACGTTGTGAGAAATGCCAGGGAGAAGGCGAGATCAAGATAGAGATGCACTTTTTACCAGATATCATGGTGAAGTGCGATTCCTGTCACGGTCAGCGTTACAATCCGCAGTCTTTGGAGATACTGTATAAAGGAAAGTCCATCTCGGATGTCCTTGATATGAGTGTTACGGAGGCTTTGGAATTTTTTGCACCGATACCAAAGATAAAGGTCAAGCTGCAAACGCTGCATGATGTCGGGCTGGGGTATATCGCTCTGGGACAAAATGCCGTGACGCTTTCAGGCGGAGAAGCTCAGCGTATCAAACTCTCAAAAGAGCTGAGCCGAAAAGATACGGGCAAGACCTTGTATATTCTGGATGAGCCGACGACAGGCCTTCACTTCCATGATGTCAACCGTCCAACAGATGTCCTACATCACCTTGTTGAGCTGGGAAATTCCGTTCTGGTCATCGAGCATAATCTCGATATGGTTAAAAATGCGGACTATATCATCGATATGGGTCCTGAAGGTGGGGTAAAAGGTGGCCGGGTAGTTGGCGTCGGTACACCTGAAGATCTGGCTGAGAATTATAAAAAAATGGGTTCGTATACGGGCGAATTTTTGAAAAAAGAGTTAGCTTTACATAAAAAAACAAAAAAGTAGTGGTACAATAAGTTTTAAAGAAATAATCATAAAGAAGTCTATACATGAAATCATCTCTCGTTGATAGTATTAAATCTCTTCCTGCTCTGCCTAAGACGATCGTTGAAATGCAGCAGGTATGTGCAAACCCTGATGCAGCCATCAATGACCTTGTACAGGTCGTCGAAAAAGATCCAATGATTGTGGCGAACCTTTTAAAAGCAGCGAACTCACCTTTATACTGTTTTGGAAAAGAGATCAAAAACGTATCACAGGCCGTTTCTCTATTTGGTATGAGCATGACACGTTCTATCGCCATCGGAAATTCGGTGCGTAAACTTTTGAATGTCGATATGGAACCTTATGGTGTCACCTCTGAAAGGTTTGCAGATATCTCTAATCAGCAGGCTGTACTGATGCACAAGTGGTATTCGAAGATCGACAGAAAAAAGATGGAGAACCTTTTCCTGGCTTCTTTTCTACAGGAGACAGGAAAGATCATCATCGCTTCTGATATCATCAAAGAAGACCTTCTGTTTAATTTTAAATCGGAGATTGAGACGACGAACAATATTGCTCAAGTCGAGTTCTCCTATGTCGAAGAGACAACAGCAACGGTGACGGCTGCTATATTTGAACACTGGAAGTTTGATGAGACCTTTGTAGAGATGATACGTTTTTCAGATACCTACCAAAAAGCTCCCGAAGAGATCAAAGAGTATGCAACAGCACTTAATATCGTCAAGACGATCGCTCCGATCAATGCACCGTTCTCTGACCAGTCGATCACCTTCGGTCTGCGCAAGGCCAGTGATGCCGGATATGACCATGAGATGCTTGAAGATGTCGTTGATGATGTAATGGACCAACTCGGGATAGTCCCAGAATATTAAGAACGTCTAAGCGTTCAAAAGAACACTCAAATCAGGAATAGATATAGTCTGTTCCTGTCTTCTTGCAATAGGATGAGACCATAGCTCTTTCCAGATCTACATTTGTGTTATATTCATACCCAAAACATTTTTTCCATAATGAGTGATCTTCCATACAAAGATAGAAAAACACTTTTTTGTGCCATGGCTTGAAACTTTCGTAAGCATGTTTAAACATCTCTTCTTTTATCTCCATCGGATAAGAGGCTTTTCCGGCCGCATCATCAAAAGGCATCTGCAGGATCTTGGACTTGAAGTTCCTCTGTCTGAGCTTTTGGATCACGGGTTTGATAAAGGTCAGTGTCCCCATAGAGACAAGAGAGACCTCCTCAGGTCTGAACCTCTCTATCAGTTCGTCATAGACGGCTTTGTAGTCTTTCAGGTAGCCCTCATACTCGACGATAGGGTGGAAATGAAAGCCGACAATGACACCCTTGTCGGCAAGGGCCCGCGCAGAACTGATACGTTTTTCAAGTGAGGCAGCCAGATGCTCCTCGTTTTCGATGATGACAGGAGTATTCAATGACCAGGTACAGATGATATTGGAGGGAACCTCATTCTCAAGAAAGTACTTGATGTTATCAGATTTGGTCTTAAACTCAAGGATGACATTTTTGTTCGAACGTGCAAAGTTAAAGAGTGCATCCAATACACCTTCTTTATTCCCCCACATCAGCGAGTCGGATGATTGCCCTGTACCGATGTGATAGGTCCGGTCCTGATCCAGTTGAAGGTTTTTCAGTTTTTGGCTGAAGGTGCTGTCAAAGGTGATCTTGTCCTGTTTGTAAAAAGACTGTATTGTACAGTAAGAACAGTCAAAACCGCAGCTCTCGACCGCGTCAAGTGTCATCAGGTTGCAGCAGCGTGTCTCTTCGGAAGCTACCGGGCACATCCCGAGTCCAAACCCCTCTTTCTCTTTGGTCACAAACTTGAACTTCTGTTCTGAACGGAGGATGTTCGGATTGAAACCGTCATAGGAGTTTGGGCGATTTTTTACTTCTTCATATATCTTGGTGATGCGCTGAAGTATGACCTTGGCATGGATATGCTCTGGCCAGATCTCTATGATGTCTTTCTCGTCCCACATTTCAAAGTCATTTGCCATCTCGATGATAAGACGAAGCTGCTGAAAAGAGAATCTGTGTTCAAAGGCTTTTGTCTTGATGAAGGCCTGGAGTTCAGGCCGCAGTTTACTATAGTAGGTGGATCGTATCGAAGTCTCGAATTTTTCGTCATAAGTATTCATAAGCGCAATTATAACGAGTTTCAATCTCTCTCAAAAAGGTCGTAGACCTTGAGATTGAACCTCAGTGCTACCATATCGGAATTGGTGAAAAGGTCGACTTTGAAGTATTTGTGTTTATAGTAGACAAGAGGGAGGAGAAAAGCACTCTTGTTGTTCATGCCTTGTGTACACTCTACGGAGTTCAAGAAACCGTTAAAACAGTAGCCTTCCTGGTAGCCTCCGGTAAGCTGCAGGCCAAAGACGTCGTTGAAATGCAGAAGGTACCCTGCGCCATACACATCTGTGCCTTTTCCTCTTGAGTTGATAAAATGGTTATAGCCCAGGCTGTACTGCTCCTGATAGATATACTCTGCACCGTAGGCCTTGTGCGTCTCATTGAAAGCTTCCGAAGTCTCGGTGTTGTCACTGAAGTGCAGGGAGTGAAGATAGAGTGTCAGGTAGAGCTCGTGTTCCTGTGTCTGCGGTTCATCTGCACTAAGAAATCCGAAAAAAAGCAATAAGGCAAGCATCCATTTCATAGGATCATTATAACCTTATAATAGTCAAAACAGAGGAATCAACACAATAAACTGCTCTCTAATAAAGCTTACCGAAAAGGTCCATGTGGGTAAGATAGAGGCGCAGGTCAAATTCAAGCTGGTGGTATGCCGGTTCCATATGTTCACACAGGCTGTAAAAGGCTTTGTTGTGTTCTTTCTCTTTAAAGTGGGCAAGCTCATGCACGGTGATCATCTGCAAAAACTCTTCCGGCACAGCCTTGAACATGGAAGCAATACGGATCTCGTTCTTGGCTTTTAGTTTTCCGCCCTGGACCCGGGAAACAAATCTGTGCGTGCCCAGAGCGTTGTGGATGACGTTGATCTTTCCGTCATAGAGGACTTTACTGAGCGGCTGGGATTTTTTCATATAGGCGTTTTTAAGGTCATTGACATAGGTAAAGAGGGCTTTGTCTGTCTTGATCACGTGGGGTGAGGGGTACTTCTGTAAAAGATAGTCGCTGAGCTTGTTCTTTTCGATCAGGGTCTGTACCTGAGAAAGCATCTGGGCGGAATAATGGTTAAGATATTTAAACTGTTTCATAGGATGCAATTGTACTGTAAATATGCATAAAGGCCCAAGTCCTAAGCCGGTCTGACAACATGAACCGGAAGAGGTTATCGAAACCGGTCTTATGAAAAAGACCAGTTTGTCAGCGGTTTCATCAAACTTTAGGGATGAGAAAACTATACTAAGAAAAATTTTACAAGGACGCTTCTTTTGTCTAAGACTATAACCATTATCGATACTTTCGGATTTCTTTTTCGCAGTTTTTATGCCTTGCCTCCGCTTAAAAACAAGGAGGGCTTTCCTACCGGACTGCTGACAGGGTTTATCAACTTTATTGCCAGCATCGAAAAAGAACATAACACGGACTATATCGTCTTTGCTCTGGACATGAAAGGCCCTACATTCAGAAACGAAATAGACCCTGAATACAAGGCGCACCGTCCTGCACCGCCAGAAGAGCTTCTCTTGCAGCTTCCGATCGCCATATCATGGGTAGAAAAGATGGGCTTTTGTACGATCTCTCAGACCGGATATGAAGCCGATGATATGATCGCTTCTGTTGCCAAGCTGGCAAAAGAACAGGGCATGAATGTACGTATCGTCTCCCACGATAAAGACCTCTATCAGATGATCGATGACGGGAAGATCGTCGTTGTGGATGCGATCAAGCGTAAAGATATAGATGAAGCGGCCTGTTTTGACAAGTACGGTATCCATCCCAAACAGTTTACAGACTATCAGTC
>JBFEIF010000032.1:0-20520 GCA_041553795.1 Sulfurimonadaceae bacterium | reverse complement strand
TGTCGCCTCGGGTATCCGTTATGACTTTATCACTGAAGACAAAGAGTACGGCTATGAGTATCTCAAAGAACTGGTCAAGCACCATATCTCGGGACAGATGAAAGTAGCACCAGAGCATACCCAGCAGCATGTCCTGGATCTGATGGGAAAACCGGGCAAGCAGACTCTGGTCGACTTCAAGCATATGTATGACAAGCTCAACGCGGAAGAGGGGAAAAAGCAGTTCCTTACTTACTATCTGATAGCGGCACACCCGGGCTGTGAAGAGCGCGACATGCATGAGCTGAAGCGTTTTACTACGGAAGAACTACAGATGAATCCTGAACAGGCGCAGGTCTTTACGCCGACACCGAGCACCTATTCGGCGGTGATGTACTATACGGAGATGGACCCGGTGACACGCAAGAAGATCTTTGTCGAAAAAGACATGCAGAAAAAAGAGAGACAAAAAGCCATTGTCGTTAAAAAAGAGAAGATACAGCGTAATAATTTTGCAGGCTGATCAAAAAAAATCACTTGTCACATTCATGTGATATTTTTCAGTATTATTGAAAATTTAACATAAACGTAACTTTTACATATTATAATTAAGGCTTCTATTGATAAGGGAGTCTCATGAACTGGCGAACCAAGACAGAATCCGGCCTGGAAAACATGGGTCGGATCATCTCGATCCATCCAAAAAAAATAATCCTGTTTATTCTCATACTCAGTTTTTTCTTTATATCCAACCTTCCAAAAATAACTATCGATACCTCTACCGAAGGGTTCTTACACCATAGTGACCCGGCGTTGATCCGTTACGAGACTTTTAAAGCGCAGTATGGACAAGATGAGAAGATCATGCTTGTCATCCGCTCCAAAGATATCTTTGATATGGACTATCTTACGAGGCTAAAAGCCCTGCATGCGGAACTGGAAAAGAGTGTTCCTCACCTCAATGACATCACCTCTTTAATAAATGCCAGAAATACACGGGGGATGAAAGACAGGCTTATCGTCGAAGACCTCTTTGAGAACTGGCCGAGCAATAAAGAGGAACTCGAAAGGATAAAGCAGACCGCCATCAACAGTGAGATGTATGCCAACCTACTGTTGAACAAGGAACTTACCCTCAGTACGATCATTTTAGAGCCTAATGCTTATGAGACCACAGAGTCTGCGGATGTACTTGAAGGCTTTTCTGATGAGGAGACGTCTAAGGAGGCATTGGAGTTCTTGACAGACCAGTCCAAAAGCGAGATGATAAAAGCAGCTGATGAGATCTCAAAGAAGTACTCGCAAGAAGGATTTGAGGTCTTTATGGCCGGTTCGCTTGCAGTCAATGACTATAATAAGAAATCGGTTCAAAAAGATATGCAGAAATTTGTCAAACTTGTCTTGCTGATGATGGCTGTCTTCTTGTTTGTCGTCTTTCGCCGCATCAGCGGAGTCGTACTGCCTATCTTGGTGGTCATCCTCTCACTTTTAAACACTATAGGTATCATGGCGTTAAGCGGTACGCCGATCACTATTCCGACGCAGATCATTCCTTCTTTTCTCTTGGCTGTAGGGATCGGGGCAACCGTCCATCTTCTGTCCGTCTTTTACAAACATTTCAATCATAACCTCCAGAAGGAGAAGGCTATAGCCTATGCTCTTGGCCACTCGGGTCTGGCAATCATCATGACCTCTTTGACAACGGCAGCCGGTCTTCTTTCCTTCAGTACGGCAAAGATCTCGCCTATTGCGGATCTGGGTGTCTTCGCAGCCGTAGGGATCATGATCGCCTTGATCAATACTCTGGTTCTGCTTCCGGCCATACTGGCGGTATTGCCCTTGAAACCGGCTAAGGAAAAACATCTTAAAAAGTCTCTCAGGATGGATGACTTTTTAAGAGGAGTCGCTCTGTTTAGTTTTAACCATGCCAAGAGTATTGTCATTGCCGGCATCCTTGTCTTTGCTGTCTTTTTCTTTTTTGCTATGCGGGTCGAGTTCAAGCATGATCCTCTCAGCTGGCAGCCTGATGATTCACTGGTGAAGATCTCGACGCAGATGGTTGACAAAGAGCTCAAAGGCTCTGTAAGCATGGAAGTCATCATCGACACGAAACAGAAGAACGGGCTGTATGATTCGGCACTTTTGCACAAGATCGACACCATACGGAAAAAAGCCGAAGCCATCGAAAACAAGGACTACTTCGTGGGCAAAGGCTGGAGCGTGGCAGAAGTACTCAAAGAGATACACCGTGCCCTGCATGCGAATCAGCAGGAGTATTACCGCATCACGAAAAATGACGCCCTTATACCGCAGGAGTTCTTACTCTTTGAAAACAGCGGCAGCGATGATCTCGAAGACCTTATCGATGGGAGTTTTTCACAGGCAAGGCTGACGTTCAAGCTTCCGTGGATGGAAGCAGGGGAGTATGAAGAACTGAGTCAGGAACTGACAGGTCTGATCAAGGATGAACTCGGCGACAGTGTCGAGATCACGATCACGGGTATGGTCCCTCTGTTTCAAAGGACACTGGTCGCGGCGATGGACTCTATGGCAGTGAGCTATGTCACGGCTTTTTTTCTGATCACGCTTATGATGATCCTGCTTCTTGGGAGTGTTAAGACAGGAGTGGTGAGTATGATCCCCAATGTCCTTCCTGTGGTCGTGTCTTTGGGTTTTATGGGGATGGTCTCGATGCCGTTGGATATGTTTACCATGCTGGTAGGTGCCATCGTCATAGGACTTTCCGTTGACGATACGGTGCATTTCTTCCATAATTATGCACGTTACCATCATAAGGGATTCGGTGTTAAGAAGTCTGTGGAAGAGACGATGATGGGAACGGGTCGGGCCATGATAGCTACGACTATTGTCCTGGCCCTTGGTTTTTATGTCTATACCTTTGCTTCTTTGAACAACCTGATAAATTTCGGTATCCTCACAGGAAGCGCTATTATCGTCGCGCTTCTGTCCGATATCCTTTTGGCACCGGCATTGTTAAAACTTCTTTCAAAGGATGAAAAATGATAGTCAAGACCTTATTACTTTTTTCCCTGTTCCTGAGCCCTCTGCTGGCTATAACAGGAGCCGAGATAGCACAGAAGGTACACGATAGGGATGACGGCGATAACACGACAGCCAATATGAAGATGACCCTGATCGACAAGAACGATCAAGAGAGAGTCCGCGAACTTAAGACCTTTACCAAAGACCAAGGCAAAGACAGACTGAAACTGATGTTCTTTCTTTCTCCTGCAGATGTCAAAGATACAGGCTTTTTGACCTATGATTATGACGACAGTAGTAGGGATGACGATCAGTGGCTCTATCTTCCTGAGCTTAAAAAAGTAAAGCGCATCGCCTCGAGCGATAAAAGTTCCTCTTTTATGGGGAGCGATTTCACCTATTCGGACATGACCTTGAGAAATGTGGATGATTATACCTATGTCATCATGAAAGAGCCGATGGTAGAGGGTGAAAAGACCTGGCAGATGGAAGTGACACCAAAGAGTGAAAAGGTCATCGAAGAGACAGGCTACACCAAGTCCATCATCTTTGTCAGACAGGACAACTTTGTCGTCATCCAGGCTCTGCATTACATCAAACTCGGGAACAAGCTCAAATATATGAAAGTCACAGGCCTTGAAAAGATAGAGGATGTCTGGACGATAACGGCTATGCAGATGGTCACCAAGAAGAGTAAAAAGACGCTTCACAAGACACGGCTGGAGTTCTCAGACATCAAACACAATCAGGATATCGATGCGTCTTTGTTTAGCACGCGTACCCTTGAAAGAGGTCTATAGTAGATGAACCTAAGGCTTCTGGCTTTGTGCGTGCTGTTGCTTGCTTTAAACAGTACGATAGTCTGTGCAGGTGAGAACATAGAAGATGACCTGAGCGGTTTTAGTGAGAATATTTCGGATGATCTCAGCGGCTTTGCAGAAGAAGAGTCTTATGTAGAAACAGATAATACTGTCGCGATATCGCAATACAAAGATCTCTCTCTAAGCGGAAAGATCGCCTTTAAGACATCAGCCGGCTATCAAGAACATGAGGTAGACGGCGTCGATTATTCGGGTCTTAATCAGGCACAGACCTCACTATATCTGCAGTATGATGAAAAAATAAATGATGCGTGGAAGATAAGGATAAGCGGGGATGCTTTCTATGATGCTGTTTATGATATCCGTTCGGACGAAGGCTACAGGCAAGAGGCCCTGGATGATTATCGGACGCAGCTGAGACTGGATGACAGCTACATTCAGGGACGGATCAAGCATAATCTTGACCTCAAAGCCGGACGGCAGATCGTCATCTGGGGAAAGTCGGACAATATCCGTGTCACTGATATCATCAATCCTCTGGACAACCGGCTTCCGGGTATGACGGATATAGAAGACCTGCGCCTAAGCGTGGGAATGTTAAAGAGTGATCTTTATGTCTCACAATGGAACTTCTGTGCAATGGTGATACCTGAAAACAGGATCATGAGGGAGGCTACTCCCCGTGGCGAGTTTTTTCCGGTAGACAAGGTCTTCAGCACGGCTCCCGATCCTTTTTTACCGCTGAACGCACCTTCTTTTGCCTGGGATGATATGCAATATGCCTTGGCAGCCAACGGCGTCTTTTCCGGATGGGATCTCTCCTTTTATGCGGCTGACGTCCTGGATCAGAGATGGCACTTTGACAAGGTGCAGGGGAGTGCACCTGTCAACACTCTGAACCGGGTCGTCACGAAGATCAAGATGCTGGGTTCAGCTGTGAACCTCGTCTCCGGATCATGGCTTCTAAAGGCCGAAGCTGCTCTTCTAAATGGGGTAAAATACAACACGACAGCAGACGAGAAAAATCGTCTTGATATTCTGCTTGGTCTGGAATATAGAGGTGTAACAGACACTGTCCTCTCTTTGGAAGTCGCCAATAGGCATGTATTTGATCATGAGCAGCAGATGCTCGCTCAGGCGGATTATACGGATAAGAACGAGGTCCAGAGTGCGTTGAGACTTTCTCGTTCTTTTGCCAATGATACTCTCAATGCAACGGCACTCTTGAGTATGTTTGGTATCGGCGGAGAGAACGGGGGATTTTCAAGAGTCTGGATTGAGTATGATATACTGGATGCCGTCAAACTGAATCTGGGCGTTGTCGACTATATTGGCGGAGAAAAACCTTTTTTTGAAGCTATTAAAGACAATGATCGGGTCTTTGCTGATATAAGTTACAGTTTTTAATATATTTCTTAAAGTTTTAAACTATAAAAAAGTTAAATCATAATATAATTACTATTTAAGGATAGTAATTTGAATATCACAGAACGTTTTACACATCATCACCATGAGATCATCTCTTTATGTAATCAGCTTAGGGAGTGTGCTATTGCGGAACATATCCGTAAAGATGCAAATTTTGTCTATCAGATACAGAAATCCCTTTTTAATACGCTGGGTCTGCATCTTCGGCTTGAGGATACGGGTTTCTATCCTATGTTGAACGAACATAAAGACTCTAAAGTGAGAGAAGTCTCGCTGCGCTTACAAGAAGAGTTCCGTCTCTATATGGATGTTCACCTAAGCTATCAAAAAAAATATTCAGATGCACACTCTATTGAAATAGAGGCGGATGATTATGTTAAAGACACCCACGAGATCATCAATATAATACGCATCCGCATCAATCAAGAAGAGAGAGAACTCTATTCCCTGTTAAGATAGTTCCCATCTTCTTGATTCACCTATAATTTGGCACATTTTTTGCGTATCTTAGTCTCCTTTTAGCTTCCTTCCTCTACAATATCATATGAAAATAAGAAAGAATTATGAGTCAATATGAGAATCGATAAGTTTTTAAATGCCGTAAATATCACAAAGCGCCGTACCGTGGCCCAGGATATGATAGCAAACGGTATTGTAAGTATCAACGGAAAAGTAGTAAAAGCAAGCAAGAATGTCGAAGTCGGCGATGTGATAGAACTGGTCTATCTTAAGGGGAACAAAAAATATACGGTCCTGCAGATTCCCACATTAAAATCTACCCCAAAATCGGATCAGGATAAATACATAAAGGATATCTCGGAAAACAGTGAGTCAAGCTCTGCTGTTTCTGAGTAAAGTCTGTTGAAAGGAACACCAATGAATTACGAGGAAGCACGAATCGCCTTCGAAAGACTTTTCGCCCACGAGATGGATGATACTCAGATGCGAGAATTCCTTCTCTCTTTGAAACTGGACGAAAACACTTCGATCGATGTCCTCGCGGCAGCTGCTTCGGTGATGCGTTCGCATGCCATTGCTCTGCCGGTTGCTGAAGAACTGCGTCCGCGTCTGCTGGATGTAGTCGGGACAGGCGGCGACAAAATAGGAAGTTTCAACATCTCATCTACGGTCTCGATTTTATGTGCCAGTGCGGGTGCCTATGTCGCCAAGCACGGCAGCCGTTCAGTAACATCCAAGTCGGGTTCGGCAGACATGTTTGAATCCCTTGGCGTAAGGCTCGACCTTGATATCAACCAAAGCGCCCGATTGTTGGAAGAGACCGGTTTTTGTTTCATGTTCGCACAAAACCACCATCCGGCAATGAAGTTTATCATGCCGGTGCGAAAAAGCATCAGCGAGAAGACTATCTTTAATGTACTGGGTCCGCTGACCAATCCCGCCGGCGTTCAAAAGAGTATGTTGGGTGTCTTTGACAAGAGTTTTGTTCCCAAGATAGCGCAGGCTTTACAGATAAATAATTCAAGGTCCGCTCTGGTAGTGAGCTCGCGCGAACATATGGATGAGATCAGTATCTCGGACATCACCTATGCCGCGCGGCTCGATGAAAAGGGTATCAGAGAGTTTGAGATCGATCCTCTTGAATACGGTGTCAAGCGGGCTCCTATCGAGGCTATAATCGGCGGAGACGGCAAAGCAAATGCCAAAATACTGCATAATATCTTTGATGACTGTGCCGAGCCGGCCCAAAAAGACATCGTACTGATCAATGCCGCTGCTTCACTGATGGTCGAAGGTATGGCAAGAGATATCCAAGACGGTCTTGAGATCGCCAATGATGCGATACTCAGCGGCAAAGCCAAGAAAAAGCTCGATGAGATCATCAGGGTATCGGCATCACTGTGAAAGAGTTTTATCTGGGGCTTGATGAGCTTGACATCCTTGTAAAAGTAATCGAAGAGGCTCTTCCGGACGGGGGTATCGTGATCTTGGAGGGAGACCTTGCGGCAGGGAAGACAAGTCTTACTCAGGCTTTCGCAAAACATCTGGGCCGGACGGAAAGTGTCACTTCGCCGACTTTTTCCCTGCAGCAGTGTTATGGAGAGAATCTTTTTCATTACGACCTCTATAACAAAGGGCTGGAAAACTTTTTAAGCCTGGGACTGCTGGAAGAGTTGGAAAAAGAAGGCTATCATCTGATAGAATGGGGCGATGAAAGCCTTTTTGATTTCTTGGTATCTGCCGGAATGAAAAGCATACATATCCACATCGAAAAAGATGACAATAGAAGAACTTATACTATGAAAGAAGTAGAAAATGCATAAACTAGAAGCTGTAGGTCTCGTCAAGACGATCAAAAAGACCCAAATCGTCCGAGGTATGTCTTTGACAGTAAACAGCGGAGAAGTCGTCGGACTTCTCGGACCTAACGGAGCAGGGAAGACAACGACTTTCTATATGATATGCGGACTTGTCGAATCAACGGCAGGGGAGGTCTTTTTTGACGGGGACAATATCTCCACCTTGCCTTTGCACAAGCGTGCAGTCAAAGGAATAGGCTACCTTCCCCAGGAGTCGTCTATCTTTAAAGACCTGACGGTGGAAGAGAACCTTTTAGTCGCTGCGGAAGTCAATATAAAAGAGGAAGATGAGAGGTTTGCGCGCATAGACGAACTGCTTGATCTTTTTAATATCGAACCGATCCGCCACCGTAAAGGGGTGAGCCTTTCAGGAGGTGAACGCCGTCGTGTGGAGATCGCCAGAGCATTGGTCAATGCCCCGAAGTTCTTGCTTTTGGATGAGCCTTTTGCCGGGGTCGATCCGATCGCCGTTATGGATATCCAGGGTATTATCAACCAGTTGACGGATATCGGCATCGGTGTTTTAATCACAGATCATAATGTGCGCGAGACGCTGGCGGTATGTGACAGGGCCTATGTCATCAAATCAGGTGAACTCCTGGCTTCGGGAAGCAGTGACGAGATATCCAAAAACGAAGATGTACGCCGTCACTATCTGGGTGAAAGTTTCAAGTTCTAAAATGAGAAACGGGATGATGAAGAGAACTTCAGCCTTTTTGACAGATGCTTCATCTCTCTTTGTATCTATACCGGTCTTTTTTGAGGAGAGACAATGGCGTTAAGAGCTTCGCAAAACGTTGAATCAAAAAACAAGCTCTCCTCAACGCTAAGAAACTGGCTCCCGATCCTGCACTCTTCATTGGGTGACCTTGAAGAAGCGATGTCCCCTTTTGTAGAGGGCAATCCACTCATCTCCGTCAAGTCCGGTTATGAGGAAAACTTTGAAAAAAGACTCCCTAAAAAAATACTTTACGGTCAGGGTGCCAAGAACTCGCAGACAGAGCAGATAGAAGCGCTGACCATAGCGCACCGTTCTTTATATGAGATCTTGGATGAGCAGATAGACTCCAGGCTTTTCCCTACGCCTATCTCTCGGGAGATCGCTCAGTGTGTCGTTGAGAATCTGGATGAAAACGGTTTTTTTGAGGGTGATATCGCGATCCTTTCAAAAAAACTGGATGTCAGCGAAGAAGAGTTTGACAGAGTCCGCAAACGTTTTTCCTACCTTGAACCGACCGGAGTGGGCGCGGTCGATGTCAAGGAGTGTTTTTTGTTTCAGCTGGATGATGCCAGTATCTCTGATGAGGGCTACTCTCTGGCTTTAAAGATCATAGAAAATCTTGAAAACATCCACGCTTTTGCCAAAAACGCTTCTTTTGAAGAAGCCCTCAAGGTGATACAGAGTTTTAAGAATCCGCCTGCTATCGAATACTTCGAAGACTCTAATGAGATAATCTGCGACCTGATGATCTACTCCAATGACGAGGGCGGGATCGAAGTCAGGATCAATGATGCCTATTATCCTGCGATCACCATAGACACGGAATACGGGGTGGAACATGACTACGTCACAGCAAAGATAAAAGAGGCTAAAAGCCTGGTCGATGCTTTGGATATGCGCCGTGCGACCTTGTACAAGGTTGGACTGATGATTGTCGAGTATCAGTATGACTTCTTTACCGGAGGGGCGATCAAGCCGCTGACACTCAAGACGCTTGCGGACGAGTTCGGCCATAACCCTTCTACGATCTCGCGGGCGATCGCCAACAAGTACATCGCCTGTGAACGCGGGGTCTTTGCTATGAAGGAGTTCTTTACAACGGCCATCGATGAAGACGTCTCGAATGCCGCTATCAAAGAGTACCTGGCCTCTGTGGTCAAAGAAGAGTCCCATGCCAAGCCGCTTTCGGATATGAAACTGCTTGACATGATACAAGAACAGTTCAAGGTCAAGATGGTCAGACGGACTATTGCCAAGTATAGAAAACAGCTGAACATCGCAGGTTCAAGCGAACGTAAAAAACTTTATGTCCTGGGTATCGGGTGAAGCTCAGTAAAAAAGACCTGCTCAACAAAGAACGTCTGGAAATAGAAGCCTCATTTCGAAACGACGTCGACGAAGTCAGTGAAGAAAGACCCGACCCCATTCTGATCGCCAGACAATACAAGGACGAGTATGTCTCACTCGTCTGCGCACTTTTTGCCTATGGAAAAGTGGAAAGCATCATCAAGTTTTTAAACTCTCTGGAAATGGGGTTGCTTGATGCGGACGAGGCTTTGATACGCAAAAGACTCCAAAGACATTATTACCGTTTTCAAAACGGCGAAGATGTCGTACAGTTTTTTATCACGCTGTCACGGCTTAAAAAAGAGACCTCTCTCAACACACTTTTTTTAGAGGGATATCAGAACAACAGGGATGTGACCGAGGGTGTCAACAGGGTCCTTGAAAAGATGTATATGCTGAATCCTTATGAAAGCAGGGGATACGGCTTTCTTATCGGAAAGATCACGACTAAGCGCAAGGGTGCCGGAGCATTGAAACGTTGGAACATGTATCTGCGCTGGATGGTGCGTTCGGATAATATAGATATGGGCTTGTGGCAGGGTGTTGAGAAGCGGGACCTTGTCTTACCGCTTGACACCCATACCTTTAAGATGGGACACAAACTTGGTCTGCTGAAAAGAAAGAGCTATGATCTTGAAGCAGCCTATGAACTGACGAAAAAGTTAAGAAGTTTTGATGAAGAGGACCCGATAAAATATGATTTTGCCTTGTACAGGCTGGGACAGGAAGGGTAGAAGAGAAGTGTGCCGCGGCACATCTTCTTTTGACTAGAACTTGAACTCAAAACCTGCGGAGTAGTTACTGATCGCTTCTCCAAGGACAGTGTAATCTGCATACAGACGTACACTCTTTTCAATAGCGTAGGTTATCCCGAAACCGCTGCTCAAGATAAGGTCGCGTGAATCAATGTCATCTTTCATATTCGGAAGGATAGCTCCGATTTTAGGACGCAGTGTCATTTTAGAATCCGGGATAGAGATGTCAAAAGTCGCATACGTCGCGAATGTCATCACGTCGATATCTCTGTTATTGCGATTTTCAGGATCAGAGAGTGATTTGTTGAGTTCGACCTGGACGCCAAAGCCTTTTAAGACTTTATCAAGTGCTGCGCCTGCTCTAAGGCTCATACCGATCCCTGCATCGCCGTTATCATCGGTTGCCATGACGCTAAGGCCTGCACCTGCGTAAAGTCCCTGCTCACCTGTTGTCGCGTCTTTAGCGTATGATACGCTTCCTAACATCACCAATGCTAATGCTGTTTTTAGTACTGTGTTCATAAAATCTCCTTTAAAATATACGCAATACTACTTATAAAAAGTAAACAAGTCAATATCGCTGGCAATATGATGAAAAAGTCTGCCAGAAGCTCTGTGTGTCAGTTTCTTCTTTCCAAGATGGCAAGATGCGAAGAACTGGTAGCTATAAGTATATCGTCACAAAAAAGTTCAACGGAAACAAAGGCTGTGCGTTTTCCCATCTTGACAAGTTTTCCGATAGCACTCAGTTTCTTTCCCTTGCCGGGGTGGAGGTAGTTGACGGTGAGCTCTTGTGTCATCGCAGTCTGCTGAGAAGACAGGTGCGGTTCGAGTACAAACCAGCCGGTGTTGTCGGCCAGTGTTGAGATGACACCGCCATGAATATATCCCATGTGCTGAAGATGCTCGTCTTGTATCTCTATGCTTAATACAGCGCCTTCTTTGTCGCTTTTGTCGACGACGCAGCCAATATAGTCCAAAAAGTTGAAGCAAGCCATGTCAGAGTCTCTCCTTAGATGTAATGATAATAGAGAATGCCCGGTTTGTCGAGTTCGAGATTTAATATGAAATCATTATATCCTATTACCGGTTTTCTACGCTCTTGAAGCTTCTATAGACTTTGCCTTGATTGAGGAGAATTTTTAAAATTTTATTCTCTTTTAGGGCACTTTAATGCAAAAGTCTTTATAATCGCGTCATTATTTTAAAAAGGCGTCTTTAACACTGGCTGTTGAAGTGCGCTAGACAAGGGACTTCCAGATGGATGAACGTTTATTTACCTTCTTTGGTATGATCAGTCATGATCACAGTTTTATCTTTTTAACACACATGATATTAAGTGCGGTCATCGTACTTGTAATCGCTAAGATCGCAACAGCGAGTATGCGTCTTGTTCCAACAGGAACTCAGAATGTAATGGAAGCTTACCTTGGCGGTGTCGTTTCTATGGGTGCAGACGTTATGGGTAAAGAGGAAGCACGTAAGTACCTTCCTCTTGTAGCGACTATCGGTCTTTTTGTCGGTGTTGCCAACCTTGTAGGTGTTATTCCTGGTTTCGAAGCACCTACTGCTTCTTTGAACATGACTTTGGCATTGGCATTGGTCGTTTTCTTCTACTATAACTTTGAAGGTATCCGTCGTAACGGTGTTGTAAAATACTTCGCACACTTCCTTGGGCCGGTTTGGTGGTTGGCATGGTTGATGTTCCCGATCGAGATCGTTTCACACATCTCTCGTATTATCTCTCTGTCTTTCCGTCTTTTCGGAAATGTAAAGGGTGATGATATGTTCTTGATGGTTCTTTTGATGCTGACTCCATGGATCTTCCCGATGATCCCATTCGCATTATTGACATTCATGGCGCTTCTTCAAGCCTTTATCTTCATGATGCTGACTTACGTGTACCTTGGCGGTGCTGTGGTTGTTGCTGACGATCACTAAGCAGTCAAGCTTATGAAAAAAAGCCTTTTTGAGACTGTACTCAGTTTTCTTTTAGGCATCTCATGGGCCTTCCTTTTTTTAGGAAGCCTTCTCACCTTTCAGACTTTTTTAGACCTCGGTCTCTTTACAGCTATTTTTGCCACTGTCATGGTTGCATTTTTCATCCTGTTCTTTATTCTTGTCATGGAGACGATGAACCTGTACAGAGAAGGTCATGAAGAGAAACGAAAACAGACAGAACTGCTGTTTGATATCAGGGAACTTCTAAAAAAAGAGAAGTCAAAGTCCGAAAAAAGTGAGGCTTCCCCAGGGGATGAAGATTAAATCCTACCTGATCACGGACCCCTCTTTATTCGGAGACACACCCGAGAAATTAGTTTCCATACTTAGCCAATCTTTGGAAAAACACCGACCGGACTTTGTCTGTCTGCGTGATAAAGAGACAGATGATTATGAAGGGCTTGCCAAGGCTTTCTTGTCTATAGAGGGTCCGCATATGAGACTTTTACATTCAGATGTCGATCTTGCTATCAGGCTCGGAGCTGACGGAGTGCATCTTACTTCTTTACAGTATGATGAGATCCACAGAGCAAAGCAGGCCGGTCTCTTCGTGGTCGCCAGTACACACTCTTACGAGGAAGCGCTTAAAGCCACTGAAGCAGATGCGATCACTTACAGCCCTATATTTCACTCTCCAAACAAGGGAATTCCCAAGGGTTTAGAGGATTTAAAAGAAATAACGGGTAAAATAAAGAACAAGATATTCGCACTTGGCGGGATCACCGCACATGAGCAGATCAAGCAGGTCCGGACATGCGGTGTCTATGGATTTGCTTCAATAAGATACTTTATTACTTAATCAAGGAAAACACCAATGTTTGAAACTGTCATCGGATTGGAAGTCCATACTCAGCTTAATACACAGTCTAAACTTTTTTGCTCTTGCGCGACCAGCTTCAATGAAGTGCAAAACAGCAATACCTGTCCAACCTGTCTGGCACTTCCCGGGGCACTTCCTGTTTTAAACAAAGAGGTCCTTCATAAGTCTATCATGCTTGGGACAGCAATAGATGCGACGATCAACCGTACCTCTTATTTCGACAGAAAGTCGTATTTTTATCCTGACAGCCCTTCTGCCTATCAGATCACCCAGCTTTATACACCGGTTGTCGAGCATGGAAAGCTTCAGATCGACTTTGAAGACGGAAGCCATAAAGAGATCCGTATCAACCGTGCTCATATCGAAGCCGATGCGGGCAAGAACATCCATGACGGTTCTGTCTCAAAAGTGGACCTTAACCGTGCGGGTACACCGCTTTTGGAGATCGTATCTGAACCGGATATGCGTTCGGCAGAAGAAGCAATCTTGTATCTTAAGAAACTTCACTCGATAGTGCGTTATATCGATATCTCGGATGCCAATATGCAAGAAGGCTCATTTCGCTGTGACGTGAACGTCTCTATCCGTCCGAAAGGGGATGAGAAACTCTATACACGTGTCGAGATCAAAAACATCAACAGTTTCCGTTTCATCGAAAAAGCGATCAATCTTGAAGTCGCACGCCAGACAGATGCCTGGGAAGATGGTGTCTATGACGAAGAGATCGTTCAGGAAACACGTCTTTTCGATCAGGACAAACAGGAAACACGTTCTATGCGCGGTAAAGAGGGTGCAGCGGATTACAGATATTTCCCTGAACCGGACCTGCTTCCGGCCAAGATCGATGATGATATGCTGGCTGAGTTCTCAAAGATACCGGAACTTCCAGATCAGAAACGTGACCGTTTTATCAATGAGTACAAACTTAATGAGTACAATGCAAACGTCATCACGTCATCATTGGAGATGGCGCATTTCTTTGAAGACATGCTCAAAATCGGTGGGACACCAAAGACAGCTACGACATGGCTTACCGGGGAACTTCAAAGCCGATTGAAAGGCGGTGTGACACTGGAGACATCTCCAGTTGATGCTGCTACACTGGGAATGCTGGTAAAGCGTATCGATGATCAGACAATCTCCGGAAAAGCAGCTAAAGATGTACTTGATTATTTAATGATTGATCCTGATAATGAAGCGATTTCAATTTCAAATGATTTACCTATGTCAGCAAATGTTGATGTTTCTAATGCTATTAAAGAACAAAATGTAGATGGATTAATTGAAGCTCTAGGGCTTAAGCAGGTGACAGACATGGGTGCTATCGAAGCGATCTGTGATGCTATCATTGCGGCGAATGAAGAGAAGGCTGCAGAATACAGAAGCGGTAAAGAGAAACTTTTCGGATTCTTTGTCGGCCAGGTCATGAAAGAGAGTAAAGGTTCTGCCAGCCCGCAGGCAGTAAACGAGGTCCTTAAAGCCAAGCTGGGGTAAGGTTTGAGCTTTATCGCAAAAGGTCTTGTAGACCTTGCCTACACCCTTCAATCTTCCAAGTCCTATCAGGGAGTCAAGAAGTTCTTCTATTCGCTTCTGGAAGATGACACCTATCCCTATAAAAAATATTTTGATTACCTGATGATGCTGCTTATCTTATCAAGCGTCATGCTATTGATAAGACAGGTCAAATATCCCCTTTCAGAGTATGCTGTCATTTATAACGATTATCTGATCTCCTTGATCTTCTTGGTGGAGTATCTTTTACGTTTTTGGGTGCACAGTTCTGTGTCAGAAGAGATCATCCATCAATATGAAAAAGACGAGTTTTTGGGTTACAAGTTCCGTCTCAGCCGAGCGATGGGAAAGATACTGCAGAAAAAGTGGCGTTATGTAAGCTCTTACTTTGCCATCATCGATCTTCTGGCGATCATGCCATTCTTCCATCAGTTACGGATCTTACGTCTTTTTATCCTTTTCCGTGCTTTCAAGATCTTCCGATATACGAAAAGCCTACAGCAGTTTGCCGGTATCTTAGGCTCGATGAAGTTTGAGTTCTTTACCCTGATGATCTTTGCCTCTGTTATGATATCTGTTTCTTCAGTCCTTATCTATGTGGCAGAGGCGAACAACACAAACTCGGCCATCAATACGATATTTGAAGCCTTCTACTGGTCGTTTGTAACACTTTCGACCGTAGGCTACGGTGACTTTGTACCGGTGACAAGTCTGGGACGTTCAGTAGCTATGGTGATCATTATCTCGGGTATTGCAGTTATCTCTTTTATGACCTCCATTGTAGTCTCTGCTCTAAGCCAACCGCTTGACGGGATCAAGGAGCAGAAGATGATCACGGATATATCAAAGATGAACAAGTTCTATCTGATCTGCGGTTTTTCGGAGGTCTCATTGATTGTGATGAAACGGCTGCAAAAAGACGGTATCCCTTTTGTCCTTTTGGATAAAGACCCACAAAAAATAGTTCAAGCCAGCAAAGCAAAGATGTCGGCTGTATTAGCGGATCCATCAAAACAGGAGAATTATGAGAACTTTGGTATCGATATAAAAAAACAGGTGATCTCGGCACTCTGTTTGGAAGAGACAGATGTTCAAAATATTTATACCGCTTTGACCATACGCTCCATTGACCCCGAGGTCGCTATACTCTCTTATCTGCATGAAAGTAAGAACCGAAAAAAACTCAGCTTGGCTGGAGTGAACAATATCATCTATCCGCAAGAACTTATAGGTGTACTGGCACGTGAGTTTACCGGCAAACCGGTTGCTTTTGAAGCGATCAATGCCCTGCGAAGCCAGATCACCGATGTAGTGATCGAAGAGGTGTTGATCGATGAACGTATCCTTAGCCAAAGAAAATGTGTGGATGATCTGAAGGTACATGCATCAAAGCTTACACTTTTGGGCATTTACAGACAAAATCAGTTTTATTTTAATCCAAAGATGGATATGAAGCTTCACGAAAGTGATATCTTGGTCATGATCGGTGTGGAACAGATGATAAAAGAGTTCTCACTGAACCTTCATAAGAAAAGGGCAATGAAATGAAGCCTATTGCAGTTTTTGGATATAACGAATATGCCAAGGAGATAGCTTCTAACTTTAAGCTGACGGGGGTAGTCGTGTCTATCTATGTCATCGATGAAGCCAGTCTTAGACGGGCCAAGGAAGACGAGCATGATGTCGAACTGGTTGAGCTTGATGATGATTGGATGAACATTTCCGAAAAATTCGATACCCATACATTGACTTGCTTTTGTGCCTTGGATGATGATGCGCAAAACGTTTTTTTGACAATATCGCTTCGCGCCGAATATCCGCATCTTTTTATCGTTGCTTTGGCGACTTCAAAGGATAGCGCAAACAAGCTTTCACTTGCCGGAGCAAACAAGGCAATAGCAAAGCTCGAGACAACGGCTAATATCATTGTAGAGTGTCTAGAAAAGCCTGCTGTCGTGGAAGTCATGAATGATATTTTGTACCATAGCCAAGAACTGAAACTTGCACAGTATACGATTAGTGAAAGTTCTGTATTAGCACAGATGAAACTGCATGACATTATCCTGCACAGAGAGTATAATATCATTATTCTTGCGATAGCGGACAAAGAACTTGAAACAGAGTTCACTTTTACGTCTACGGGGCATAACCATAAGGTCGATCCGGGTGATGTTCTTGTAGTCATGGGTAAAGATGACGATCTTAGAAAATTTGAAAAGGCAATACAATAATGGCAAAAGCAGCGAATAGCGGTTGTGAAACAAGCTTTCCTAGAAAAATCGGTGTTATCGGAGCAGGTAAATGGGGAACAGCCTTAGCCTTTGCTCTGAGTGAAAAGAATGAGGTCTATATCACTTCAAGGACGCCTCGGGACTTGGAAAATTTTGTCACTCTGGAAGAGATCTTAAAACTGGAATATCTTGTGATCGCTATTCCGGCCCAGCAGATTGGAAGCTGGCTGGAAGAGAACTTTGTTTACAACAACCAAAAGGTCCTTGTTGCAGCAAAGGGGATCGAAGCCTCCACGGGACGTTTTTTAAATGAGATCTATGCGGCCTATATCCCCGAAGATAATATCGCCTTTCTTTCAGGTCCGTCTTTCGCAGCAGAAGTGATGAAAAGCCTGCCTACGGCTCTGGTCATCAACAGTACAGGTGAAGAGACAGCTTCCTCCTTTGCAAGTTTCTTTCCCTCATTTATCAAGACCTATATATCAGATGATATCGCGGGAGCAGAAGTGGCCGGTGCCTATAAAAACGTCATCGCTATCTCTGCGGGGATATGTGAAGGATTGGGCCTTGGAAAGAATGCAGCCGCCAGCCTGATCTCGCGCGGGCTTGTCGAGATGGAACGTTTCGGGCGCCATTATGGTGCACAGGCAGAGACATTTATGGGCTTAAGCGGAGCAGGCGACCTTTTTTTGACCGCCAGTTCTACGATGTCACGGAATTTCAGAGTAGGACTGGGGCTGGCCAAGGGTCAGTCGCAAGAAGCGATCCTGGCTGAGTTGGGCGAAGTCGCCGAGGGTATCGGTACTGCTTATGCTTTACAAAAGATCATGGAAGAAGAAGAACTATACCTTCCGATCGCACACGAGGTCTATGAGATACTTGAGGGAAAACTGCCCAAACACAGTCTGCGGGACCTCTTAGGTCAGTAAGACCCAATAGCCTTTGGGTCTTGATACACTCTTAAAGTCCTATCTGAAGTCTTTTACAAGTTTTATTTTGTTTCGATCTCGGAAGCCAGTTCGGCTGTGGAATCAACCGCTTTAACGGCAGTGATACTCTTGTCTTGAAGTGAGACGATGATGATCTTCTTAACATCCTGTCCCGCTTTGTATTCGTTTGCGATGGACTTGTCATCAAGGATGAGGACAGTATGCTTTAAGTCTTTGAGGCCAGGCATGATGAACATGCTGCGGATGATAGAAGGTGCACCGCTTACATCGGCGATAAAAAGAGCATGGTTGTCATTTAGATAGTTTTCTGCTTTGGTGGCAAAAAAGTCATTACAGGTGTGACCGACATCCTTTGAAAAAGCAAAGACAAGGGTCTTGGTGTCAGCTGTGATTCCATGCGGTTTCTCATGCTGATCGTTCAGGCTAAGTGCCGCTATACTTTTTGCAATTACCAATTTTGGTTCGATGTTCTTGTCCGAGCTCTCTTGTGAGCTGCATCCTAAAAAGAAAAGGGCTGTGACAAAGGCTAAAAGTGTGTTTTTCATGATTACTCCAAAGTGTTTTTTAGAATAATACAGAAGAGAGATTTTTATTATAAGACAGATTCAATCTAATCTTTCATATTAATAAAACTTAAAGAGAGAAGCTGTGTCTAAAAGGTGTATCTATCACCGGTATGTATCTCCTTGCCAGGTACAGGCTTGCAATAATAATAACCCTGCAGATAATCGCATCCTATCTCCTGGAGCATCTTCGCCTGAGTCTGCGTCTCTACACCCTCTGCAATGACTTTTAGGTCCAGTGTATGCGCCATGGCTACAATAGCCTTGGTGATTGCAAAGTCGTTCTTATCGATCTCGATATCGCGTATGAGCATCTGATCAATCTTGAGAATGTCTACTTTAAAACGTTTAAGGTAGCCCAAGGATGAATATCCCGTGCCAAAATCATCCATAGACAAAGAGATCCCGATACTGTGAAGTCTCTCAAGCAGCTGTTGTGACTGCTCGGCATTTTTCATGAGATAGGTCTCGGTGATCTCAAACTCGATATACTGCAGCGGGATATCAGATGCTTTGAGTGTCTGTATGATGCGTTCTACCTGTGTCTCATGCAATTGTCTTCCGGAAAGGTTGATTGACATGCTCAGCGGTCTCTTACCTTCATCAAGCCAAAGTTTGAGTTGGGACAAAGCCTCATGTAAAACCCACTCTCCTATAGGGACGATAAGTCCTATCTGCTCAGCCAGAGGGATAAAGTCAAGAGGAGAGATGAGACCTTTACTCGGATGCTGCCAGCGAATGAGTGCCTCGACTCCGATAAGCTGCTGTGTCGTAGCATCTATCTTTGGCTGGTAAACAAGAAAGAACTCTCTGTTCTCAAGCGCATGCCGTAGGTCTTCTTCCAGTGTGAAATGTTTTTGTACGGCCTCCGTCAAGGACAAGGTATAAAAGCTTATTTTGGTGTCTTCAAGAAGTTTGGCCTGGCGCATAGCGGTATGGGCATATTTCAAGAGCTCATTTTTCTTGATAGAATCTTTAGGATAGGTGCTGATACCGATACTCCCGTTGATACTGAGTTCATGCCCCTCGTAGTGGATCGGCGTCTGTATAGAAGCAAGGAGCTCTTTAGCAAAGAGATAGATATCATCGTTTGTATCGGCATCTTCTTGTAGCAGTACGAATTGATCCGGACCTATTCTTGCAAGTGTATCTGAATTGCTAAGGCCATATTTTAGCTTCTGTGTTATCTCCAGAATAATATGGTCGGACAGAAGATGGCCAAAGGTGTCATTTATGACCTTGAAACGGTCGAGGTCAAGTAAAATCAGACCTATTAACTTCTTGTTTTCAGAGGCTCTGTTAATAGCATGTTCAAGCCACTGTAAAAACTTTTCTCGATTAGGAAGACCCGTCAATGCATCATAATAAGCCAGATATGCCGCTTTCTCCATCGCCTTGTCACGCATGATGACAAAAGGCTTGACGACCCAGATATAGATTAGCGGAGTCGAGAGAAAGACAAGAGAAGAAGCGTCTATAAGGGCTTCCGCCAAAGGTGAAGTCTGTATATTGAACAGATTGATTAAGAGCATGATGAGTATTTCAACGAGCAGGATAATAAGTGAGATACGAAAGATTATCTGCTGAATGCTCATTGTTTTCCTTGAGATTTAAGAATTAGGTTCATGCTCTTCTTTTTCTTGGACATAGGCTTTGTTCGGTTCGATCTTGACGTTATAGATACTGTCTTTGAGCTGTTCTTTCAGAGTCTCAAGCTCTTCTTTGGTGTCGCGAAGTGCTATCCCTCTTGCCGAACAGCCTGACATGTTCATATTGTTATAGGTCATTTTCCATTTCATGATTTATAGTATAGTGTAAAATATAACAAAAGTTGATACAAATTGAAGATAATCCTTAGGCAGGGACGTTTATCTTGTACGGTTTCACAAGAAAAAGAGTGGTCGTCGCGATCAGGATAAAAAGAAGGAAAAACCAGATGTTTACAGTGAGTTTATAGGAGATGATACCGAAGATAACACTTCCGTGGGGTACAAGGGTAAAAAAACGTTTGGCGTTCTTCTCAAACTTTGAAAGAAGATCGTCCGTCTTATCCTGTGTCGACAACTTTATC
>JBFEIF010000031.1:0-20758 GCA_041553795.1 Sulfurimonadaceae bacterium | reverse complement strand
GCACGTCACTCCAGACTAAAAGGAAATGACACCTTTTTCTTGACAGGAACAGACGAGCATGGACAAAAAATAGAAGAGTCTGCACATAAATTCAACAAGCCGACACAGCAATTTGCTGATGAGATATCAAAGACATTCAAAGACCTTTGGGACGAGTTTGACATCTCTTATGACTATTTTATCCGTACGACAGATGAAGACCATAAGATCGGTGTTCAAAAAGCATTCATGAAGATGTATGACAATGGTGATATCTATAAAGGAAATTATGAAGGTCATTATTGTATCTCTTGTGAGACCTTTTTCCCTGAAACACAGCTAATTGACGGTGAGTTCTGTCCTGATTGCGGAAAGCCTACCAATGTCGTCAAAGAGGAGAGCTTTTTTTTCAGACTGTCTGCTTATGAAGAGAAGCTTTTGAAATATTATGATGAACACACAGACTTTATCCTTCCAAAATCACGTCGAAACGAAGTCATCAATTTTGTCAAAGGCGGATTGCATGACTTGTCGATCACGCGCACGACATTCTCCTGGGGTGTCAAGCTTCCAGAACAGCTTAACGATGACAAGCATGTCATGTATGTATGGCTTGATGCACTCTTAAACTATGTTACAGCACTGGGCTACGGCAAAGATGAGAAGAACATGGACTTCTGGCCTGCAAACATCCATATGGTAGGTAAAGACATATTACGCTTCCACGCAATCTACTGGCCTGCATTTTTGATGAGTCTGGGTCTTCCGCTGCCAAAGCATATCGGTGCCCATGGCTGGTGGACACGTGACGGCGAAAAGATGTCGAAATCAAAAGGTAATGTCGTCCTTCCAAAAGAAGTGG
Organism: Sulfurimonadaceae bacterium; assembly: GCA_041553795.1. Classification (GTDB taxonomy): domain Bacteria; phylum Campylobacterota; class Campylobacteria; order Campylobacterales; family Sulfurimonadaceae. The sequence continues at coordinate 19,917 of JBFEIF010000031.1, read as the reverse complement.
CGGATGCCTATGGTCTTGAAAACCTTCGTTATTTCATGCTTAGAGAAGTACCATTTGGTCAAGATGGGGACTTCTCACAGCGTGCATTTATCGATAGGATCAATTCAGATCTTTCTAATGATCTAGGGAATCTTTTAAACCGTATTATCGGTATGAGCGGAAAATACTCAGATTTCCATATCGATTCCAAAGATGTCGAACGTCTGCACGAAAAAGAGTTGACGGCTATGAATACTGCCATCGATAATCTTGAACCTTTTCTTGATGAGCTTCAGACACACCGTTATCTTGAAGAGCTATGGAAGCTATTTGCCATCGGGAACAAAGCCATCGAAGAGCATGCTCCATGGGTCAAAATAAAAGAAGGCAAGACTGAAGAAGCTATGGCAACAGTCGCTCTTGTGGCAAATATCCTAGCCAAAGCGTCGATCATGCTTAATTGTATCATGCCAAATACGACAAAGACAATATCAGAAGCTCTGGGATTTGATATCAACACAGCGTCTTATAACGCATTGATTGTCAATAAAGAGCTGCTTAAACCTTTTGTCATCTCCAATGTCCCTCCTTTGTTCCCAAGAGTTGAAGAACCGTTGATGGAGCAGGCTCCTATCTCTGAACCTGAAGCGAAGGTCAAGGAAATAACAGTCTCAGAAGAGAAAACAGAATCGACCGTTGAAGAAGACAATCTAATCACTATTGACCAGTTCTTTGAGACCTCTTTGCGTATCGGGACTATCCTGCAAGCTGATGAAGTGCCAAAAAGTAAAAAACTGCTCAGACTTCAAGTCGATGTCGGAGAAGCGCATCCGAGACAGGTGGTCGCCGGTATCAAAGAGTTTTATTCTGCTGAGTCTCTCGTCGGTACACAGGTCTGTGTCGTGTCCAATCTTAAACCGGCCAAGCTTATGGGCATGCTCTCAGAAGGTATGCTTTTGGCAGCTAAGGATGAAAACGGTCTCAGCCTTATGCGACCTGAACACAAGCGCAAGGCGGGCAGCTCAGTAGGATGAACCTCCAAAACCTGACCGCTTTAGTCGGGGGAGACCTCACTAACTCACCCAGTATCACTTCTTTTGACGATATCAGTTTCGATGCATCCAAGGTCAAGCGCGGTGACCTCTATGTTGCTCTGGCACATGATGATATCGAACTTGCCGTCTTAAACGGAGCCTACGGTATTTTGTTTGAGAGGCCAACGCAGATAACGGACCAGGAAATCGCCTGGATAAAAGTTGCATCAATCGACAACGCCCTTCTTCGTTTGCTGCGTTTTCATATTCTTGAAAAATCACCGCAAGCTTTTCATTGTGACCAGATATCGCTTAAGCTGGCAAGCCAGATCATCACTTCGAACAATCTTCTTGTGCTGACAAAGAACATCCGCGAACACATACAAGAACTTTGGAGACTTGATGAGGGGCAATACATACTTTTTAGCTCAAAGAACATTGATGAGAAACTGTTCGTTGATGCAAAACCTATTTCTGTAGTTCCGCATTCCGAGATGAACATTGTTGAACAAACACTTTTTGAGACATCCTTTATCTACGACGACACGTATTACGAGCGCCAACTTTTATCACCGTTTTTCATTCCCTATCTTGAAGCTGTCCTGTACTTCTTTAAACAACACAATATAAAGTACCAGCTTAGAAACTTTACTCCTATTGAGCATTTTAAACCTGTTTTCACTAATGTTCATCTTCAGGTCAAAGAGTTTGGAAAAAGCGATAATGTATTGATATTTGAGTCTGATTTCGAACTCATCAAAGCACAGATAGGGTTTTTACAGACACAGGCGAACTGGGCGAAGGTCATCTACTTAATCCCACATACTCGAAAAGATGCGTTCGACAACCATGATAATGTCTATACGTATGAGTCAACATGGGATATTATGCAGCTGCTAAAAGAGAAGAAGTATCATTTTGCGCTTATTGCCGAACAAAGTTCAGATATATTGCAGACCAATGTATTTGATATCAAAAATGAACAGCCGAGTTTATTTTAAACAGAAGGAAGACTGTATGAAACGTAGAGATTTTATCACAGGCAGTACGGTATTGGCTGCAGGGACACTATTTAGTGCATGTAATGACAGTAACAGACAGGCAATAGACTACAGCAAAGTAAAAGAAAAGAAAGATACTGCGAATTCTTCTGTAAATATAGGAAAAAGAAAAAAGACCGTTCTAAAACTTGCGACTTCCTGGCCAGCACACTTTCCGATAATGGGAACGGGCGTCGAGAACTTCGTTGATCGCGTCAAACGTGCCAGCGGCGGCTCAATAGAGATTAAGCTTTACCCAAAAAACACCTTGGTCCCTGCTCTCGCTGTGTTTGATGCAGCCAGCAGTGGTGAGATCGATATCTTTCATTCGGGTCCTTATTACTGGAAAGGCAAGAACTCGGCTTTTTCATTATTCAGCGGCATGCCTTTTGGTATGACGGCAGAAGAGATCAATGCATGGATGCATTACGGCGGAGGATACGAACTCTGGAGAAAGATGTATGCGCAATACAATCTTTACCCTCTTCTTGGCGGAAACACAAATATACAGATGGGCGGATGGTTTAGAAAAGATATAAGATCGCTTGCCGACCTCAAAGGTCTGAAGATGCGTGTACCGGGCCTTGGAGGTGAGGTTTTTTCAAAACTTGGTGTAAACCCTATCTTGCTTCCGGCCGGTGAGATATACACAGCTTTGGAAAGAGGTGTTATTGACGCCACAGAGTGGGTCGGCCCTGCTTTGGACATGAAAATGGGATTTTACAAGGTAGCACCTTATTATTATTCAGGCTGGCACGAACCAGGAAGCATCTTGGAGTTGACTTTTAATCTTCAAAGCTGGGAGAAGCTTCCGGATGAGCATAAAGTGATAATAGAGATGGCTTCAGAAGAATTAAACTCTAAGATGGCCTATGAATTTCATACTCAAAACACACTTGCTTTAGACTCATTGAGACAGGCAGGTGTACATTTCAGATCATTTCCTGAGGACGTTATCAAATCCGCCAAAGAGGGTCTAAAAGATGTCATCGATACTGAGGCAAAACTAAATCCTGATTTCCAAGAAGTCTATGAAAGTGCTTCCAACTTCTTAGAGACTTCAAAACTCTATACAGATATTTCATTAAAGAATTACCTAAACATTCGTTAACTATAATTGATATCTTTCAAAATACAGATATTATTATATAAGGTTTTCTAATGGCTAACAAACTGACTGAGCTTACTGACCGCGTTTTAAAAGAGGTGATTAAAAATGAGGTCATACTGCCTTCTACCTACAAAGAGTATTTTGACAACCATGCCAGAGAGATGCAGATCGATGTAAACTATGAAGAGATGGTTGACAAAGCAACGCAGAAGCAACTCAATGAAGCAAATGAGATCATGGAAAAGACTTATTGCAATCTTGATAATCTTGAAAGATCAACCAAAGATGCTCAGAATGCAATACAAGAAAAAGACCTCGACAAGCTTTCCCTCGTAGTCAAAGAAATAGAAGATCTGAAAATATCATTAAGTTCTCTGAAAGAACAGCTTCACACGGATACATTGACTAAAGTACATAACCGTAAATGGCTTATGGAGAATATATTGGATAATGGAAATTTCAAGTATGATGGTACGCTGGTGTTTATCAATCTGGACAGATTTAAGTCTATCAATGATGGACATGGGCACATCGTCGGTGATAAGGTCTTGCAATATTTAGCCGGTTTTTTAAAATCAAGCCTGAAAAGAAGTATGGATATTATCCGATATGCCGGTGATGAGTTTATTGTAATATCTAAAAATGAGCATATGGAGGCATGCTATCTGAATATGAAAAAGATACAGGAAGAACTTTTAAATAAAAAGCTAAAAGCGACGAACGGCGATCTTCTGTATCTCTCATTTTCCTTTGGTCTGACCCGTTTTGAGACAGGTTCAAATTTTAGAGACGTCCTTGAGATCGCCGACTCACTGATGTATGAAAATAAGAAAAACAAGAAAGAAGCTTCCTAGTCCTAAGCCCAGCAATTAGACTTTAATATGCCAAGGTTCGAAACGTACACCGAACGGGTTGTTCTTGGGATAGCGAATCGATATATAGCCAAGTTTTTGCAATGATCTGTATTCAGGTGTGTTAGCAAATACTGATGTAAAGTTCTTATAGCCAAGACCTACTTTACCGACATCGAAATCACTTATCCCATGGAATGAATAACCTGGTGGAGCCAGAGAGTGTGAAGCTAAGGAATAATTTCCTTTGAGCGAATTTGCTTTATACAAGAAAAGGTCCAATTGTTTCAAGACAGATCTTACGCCTGAAGTCAAGATAATGGAAGGGCCGACTTCGTTTTTAAGACGTTTATACAGATCGTACGGCTCGCCTTTGTAGAGGTAGTGACCTGTATGAGGAATTTTGACAGTTTCGTTGCCAGATATTTTATCACTTAATTGATAGGTGACTTTCTTGCCGTAAAACCCATACGCCGATGCTTCTGTATAAAAGATCTTTTCTATATATTGCAATTCCTCTTTGGTGATATCGCCGATATGTGTATGTGATTTTGCAATTTTCAAAAACTCATCAAAACTAAGAAGGTTGAAGTTTCCATATCCCACAAGCTTTTGTGTCTGCTTTAGTTTTAGCGAGACAGAGGTCAAAAGAGCCTTTTCACTTATGCAGGCTATAATAGGCTTTTTGTGTTGTATCTCTTTAGAAAAATCATCACACTGTCTGTGTCTGAGTATTATCTGATCTTGTATATACGTGTCAAGATTAGAATCTGGTGTCGCAAAGAGAGTCTGGGATGAGCCAAGAATAATGGAAGATGAACTGACTTTGAAAAAATCTCTGCGATTCACGTATAAAACCTCTGTATTCTGCTACAATTTCACGAATTATATCATATTTAAAAGGGCCTGCTGAGGCCTTTTTTTCCATTTATTGCTGATTTTCAATAATAAATAATTATATTAAAAACGAGACTATTGTGAAACACTTACTGCTATGTCTAGCTGCGATAAACCTTTTTGCTTCTATAGAGGAAGTCCGTATTTTAGACAAAACAACACTTAACCCTATTTCAGGTGCTATTCTTAGTAATAAGGTCTGTGAGACCAGAAGCGATTCTGACGGAAAAGCTTCAATAGAGATGCTGCATAATGTTCTTTATGTCAAAGCTTACGGCTACAAACAGCAAAGCATTGCCTCAGGAATCAAAACGGTACTTATGGAACCGTTCTCTCCAAAAGCTCTGTATGTGTCGTTTTGGGCAGCCGGCTCATCAAAATACATACGTGAGATATTAGAGCTGAGTAAAAAGACAGAGATAAACACCGTCATCGTCGATGTGAAGAATGAGTTTGGAAGTCTTTCATACAAGACAGATGTAAAACTTGCCAAAGAGATAGGTGCACATGGTGAACGCACTATCTCTAACATAGATGCTTTTGTCAAAAAGCTTAAAGAGAACAATCTTTATGTTATAGCAAGAGTTGTCGTATTCAAGGATGACAGACTAGCTCGGACTATAGATGCCTATGCGCTAAAAGACAGTAACGGCACGGTCTGGAGAAATAAGGAAAAACTGGCCTGGGTAGATCCATTTGAGTCCGCCGTACATGAATATGTAGCCGAAATAGCAGCTGACGCAGCCTCCCGAGGCTTTGACGAGATTAACTTTGATTATGTCCGTTTTCCGCTTAAAGACGGGCTTGTATATAAAAAAGCACACAATCAGAGAAATCGTATTGAAGCGATAAGTGATTTTTTAAAAACAGCCAACAAAAGACTTCAGCCTTATAATGTGTATACATCGGTCGATACCTATGGCTATGTTTGCTGGAATAAAAATGATACCCACATCGGTCATACCATAAAGACCCTATCTGAGCATGCAGACTATATTGCACCTATGCTCTACCCATCAGGTTTCGGTGTCGGAATATTGGGCTATAGAGACCCGACTGACCACCCCTATGAGATCATCAATGAAAGTATAAACGAAGGGCTTAACAGAGCGGAGGTCTCGCCTGCGCGTTTCAGACCCTGGCTGCAATCATTCAAGGATTACGGCTTTGACAGGAAATTTTTTAGGTCTAAAGAGGTTTCAGAACAGATAAAGGGGGCAGAACAGGCATCTTGCAGCGGCTGGATGCTATGGAATCCCTCCAGCCGCTTTAGCGCTAAGGGGCTGCAGGACAGAGTGATGCCCTACCCTATTTTACCGCAGTTCAAAGAAGGAATAAAGCAGACATACTGTTTTAGACAAGAACAGAACAAGCTTATACCCTAAGCCATCTCAAGACTTAGATCTTTTATCCCATTTTCAATGTCCTTATAATTCGGGATATAGCTTTCGATGAGAGCATAAAACTTTTTCGAATGGTTTAGATGGACAAGATGTGCGAGTTCATGCACAATGATATAATCTATCATCTCTGTATGCAGTTTCATCATGTAGGGATTAAGTGATATGTTTCCTTTTGAACTGCATGAACCCCATCTTCTTTTTGCCAGACGAAAACTTAAAGAACTGGGCTCAAGATCCATGATCTTTTTCCAGTAATCAAGTCGGTTTGGCAGATATTGCTGCGCTTGTGACCTGTAAAAACTGTCACTTTGGATTTTTGCTTTATCCGGATCGATCAGGACACTTTCACTCTCCATCATTAAAGGCTTAGTATGATGTTTGATACGGTAATTCTTTCCAAAATAGTAAAAGGCAGAATCTAGTTCATAGGGGTCTTTTAATCTGGCCTGCTGCTGAAGTATCCACACTCTATTATCATAAACAAAGTTTTCAAGCCGTTTTTTTGAAATTTTTGCCGAACTGAGCTTGATGTGATTTTTCTTATCGACACGCAAGATCATTCGTTTCATGTTTTTACGCATAGTATGTTCAAGGGAAAAAGTGATCCCGTCAAGAACAATAGTCTCCGATGGTCTTGAAGAAAGAAACTTCTTAAACATAGGGGATCGGGTCAACCACTCCGGCTAAACGAAACCCCTTGAGTCTCAATCTGCAGCTGTCGCAAACCCCGCATGCCTTTTCTTCGCTTTGATAGCAACTCCAGGTCAACTCGAGTGCCACTTTTCTTTTTAATGATTCCTCAACGATTTGAGATTTTTTCAGATGGACGAGCGGCATCTTGATCTCAAGTCTGGTCTCATCTTTGGTGCCAAGATTGATGCTTGTCTGCATGGATCGTATGTACTCTTCTCTGCAATCAGGATAACCGCTGCTGTCTTCTTCCACAACACCTATACTAAGGACTTCCGCCCCTTCTTTTTCTGCTATTGCTGTCGCTAAAGAGATAAAGATACCATTTCTAAAAGGCACATAAGTAACCGGGACACCCTCTTCCAGTCCAGAGGTAGGGACATCAATGTTTTTATCCGTCAAGGCAGAGGCACCGATCTCAGCGAAGAAGTCAAGATTGATAACATAAGGATCTTTGACGTCAAGTTCTTTGCATATTGCATTAAAAGCCTCAAGCTCCTTGACCTGGGTACGCTGTTCATAATTGAAATGAAGTCCGATGATCTCATAGCCTTCATCTCGCATCATATAGGCAGCAAGTGTCGAATCCATTCCGCCACTCATTATACATACTGCTTTTTTTCTCATAAGTCTCTCTCTTTAAAATCGTTAATGATCGCATCAGCGACTCTGAAGGAGTTCGCATAGATCGTCCAGGTGAACGGCACTGAGCCGCCAGTAGGCATAAAACTGCCATCACTTACATACAGATTGTTCACTTCATGGGCACGACAGTCCCTGTTCAGTACTGAAGTCATCGGATCATTACCGAACCTGCATCCGCCAGCCTGTAAGTTCTGCGGAGGCGAAGATGAGATAGATGAAGATATTTCACGTGCACCCATCTCTTTAAGCAAAGACTCTGCCTTGAGTGCCAGTGCTTCTCCAACATACATGTCATGCGCATGCGCTCCTATACGCACTTTTGCAACAGGCATGCCCCATTTGTCTTTGACCTTTTCATCCAAAGTCACAAAGCAGTCATCTGTCGGAGTCCAGTCACAAAACACTTCGAAACTAAAGACTCTTCTCTCGGTGAAATGATGGAGAAGACGTTTTTTAAGCGCATCTCCCCAAACAAGATCGCCATCATACATAGCTCGTTTGGCCCGAGAGACTGCATTTGAATGTTCAAATAAAAAATCAATAGTACCTCCCTTGTGCACAATACCGTCTTCACTGCTTTTGATCTCATACCAGTCTTGCAATGAACGATTGACAAAGGGACCGATGTCCTTAAGTGAACATGCGTCTTCACTTTCCAGGTCTTCATAATAAAATATCCCTTTTCCGCTTCCTCCGGCTGAGAAGATCAGATTTTTACCGACCTGCCCTGAGTTGTTGGCCAATCCATTGGGAAACTCATGATTTGAAGAGTTCAGCAGCAACCGTGAGGACTCGATTGCCTGAGCAGCCAAGACGAAGGTGTCAGCTTCAATCTGCATGACATTGCCCTCTTTGTCGACATATTCTGCCGAAACGACTCTGCCCTCACTGCTGATCAGTCTTCTTACGAAAGAATCAGGCAAGATGGTCAGATTGCCCGTTTTTAAAGCCTTGTTCAGCAATGCTTCGCGCGAGCTTCCTTTTGCACCGCTGGAGCACCCGTAACTTCCGCAATAACCGGCATACTCACATCCTTTTCTCTCATCAACAGACTGAGAGAGTATCGCTCTTGGCGTAGGTATTGTATGATACCCAAGTTTTTGACAAGCTTTGTCGAACCATGAAGAGATAGCATGCTCTACTGTAGGCGGATAGGGAAAATCATCCGTGGACCTTGGTTCGAGATATGGATGCTTGACAGCCTTGCCTGATATCCCGACAATAGATTCGACTTTTGCATAATAAGGTTCAAGGTCATCATACCCGATAGGCCAATCGACTATATTGGAACCCTCTACTTTGGGATAGTGGCTTCTAAGACGAAAGTCTTGCGGCTTTAATCTGTGAAAATAACCGCTCATAAAGTTTGAAGAACCGCCGACAATATTTCCGTTCCAAAAGTCCCATCCGGACTCTGAAGTAGGCGTACTGACCCATTTTCCCTGCTCAAGGTCTTCAATTACATGCTGTTCTTCATCAAGTCGGGGCGTGAAAGTAGACCGTCTGCAGACACCTATTTCATCTTTAAAGAAATCAGCCCTTTTGTACCAGCTCCCTTTTTCAAGTATGACTACCTTGTAGCCTGCTTTTGTCAGTTCATAGGCTACGGGACCGGCACCGGCGCCGCTTCCGACAATACAAAGGTCATACATCATATTGTATATCCTTTATCTTTACTGGCTGTGGAAATCCTGGATCATGTTCAAGCCACTTCCATCCTTTGCCAGCAATGTTTGAGCCGTAAACAGGGGCCGAGAGCATGGCTTCAAAAATATAATTTAAACAAGAATGGATAAAGTTCTCGCCCCATCTTTTACGTGAGACAAGCTGAAGCAGTGACTCTTTTTTATCAGTATCAAGCTCCAAGAAGCTTTTTTTATACTCTTCAAAAGAGCTCTCTTCAAGCCAGGAAGCACCTTTTAAAAAATATGAAATATCTTCTTTAGGAATACGCTTATCCTTAAGTACGAAGAGAAGATAGTCTGAAATATGCAGGTCAATCGCACTTGGACCCAGCTTGGAGTTTGGAAAGAGGTGATAGCATGTGTGCAAAAGGACTTGTATGTTGTTTGCATAGATATTTATATTGCCAAATGGTCTGTTTAAGTAATAGATAGCACCGGCACCCATTGCGATTGCAGCAGACATAAACATACGGCGTGAGGAAAAGAGATTATTCACCATACCTTCCTTTTACAATGTCAGTATATTTTAGCATAAGCATACTTATAAAAAGTGCAGTTAATGTGTATATTATAGTGTCATGTAAGATTGTCTGTGATAAAGTTAACAAAATGTTGTGAAGGATATATTATGGAAATCGGAACTGGCATACCGGTCCAAGCCCAGATCGAAGTCATGAAAAAGGCTACAGATATTCAAGAGCAGACAGTTTCAACACTTTTGGACAACAGTGCACAGCAACTCAAACAGCAGCAAAACACTGTTGAACAAACACAAAAAACATCAGGGGCATCCTTGACAGGTCTTGGTACAGGTTTGGATATTACCGCTTGACCTATTTTTAGACCTTACTGCTTAAACTCTTGTTCTTCTTTTTATTTAAATCTTTTATTATATGGCAATTCTTTTAGCATAGGAAGATACAATTACATCCATGATTGATATAGATAACCAAAGTAATATAGACATTCCTTTTGATATGATAAACAAGATCACCGATACCTTGACTAAAAAGGATATTGAGCTACTTGTTATAGACGATATGCAGATGCGAGAGATCAATGAACAGTACAGGGGTATTGACAGCTCAACAGACGTCCTAAGTTTTCCTTTTGAAGATGTTCCTATGGCTCCTTTAGGCAGCCTTGTCATATCAGCTGATTATGTCAAAAAACTGGCAGCTGAACTCGGACATACACAAGATGATGAGTTCTGTCTTCTTTTCATCCATGGACTTTTACATTTGCTCGGGTACGACCATGAGGTAGATGATGGCGAGATGCGTGCGAAGGAAAAGGAACTCATTGAATCTTTTGGTCTGCCTTCAAGTCTGATAATACGTACACAAGGATAAAAATGGATTTTGTAATATTTTTTGCTGCAATGGCGGCCTTGATCTATGGGGCCGACTTCATTATCAAAGAGTCTGAGCGTATCGCTCTACACTTTAACATCTCGCATTTTGTCATCGGAGCGACGCTAGTAGCCTTTGGAACATCTCTACCTGAGATGGCTGCTTCCATGATCGCTTCTTATAACCTTAAAAGCGATCTCGCCGTTGCCAATGTCATCGGAAGTGTGAGCTTTAATATCACACTTGTCCTGGGACTTGTTTTTTTAATTGCAAAGAAGATGAACCCTAAGCGTGATCTCTTTGCCAAAGACAGTGCCTGGATCATTATGCCTGTCATCCTGTTTATACTGATGAGTATTGACGGTACGATAAGCCGTTCTGAGGGTTTTATGTTTTTGTTTCTTATGATCGCTTATCTTCTGTTTTTGTTTGCTGATGCCAAAGAAGATCTTGAAGAAGAGATAGACGAAGATCTTATCAAAGAGAAGTTTAATTGGTTAAAAAGTATCGTACTGCTTATCATAGGGTTTGTCCTTACTATAGGCGGTGCGAACTTCGTTGTTGAAAGCGGCAGCAATATCGCCCGACTATTCGGTGTTAGCGAATGGCTTATCGGTCTGTTTCTGATCTCACTAGGGACTTCTTTACCTGAGCTGATCGTCTCTTTAGTGGCAATCAAAAAAGGGAATGCAGACTTAAGCATCGGTAATATCATCGGTTCGAATGTCGCGAATTTCTCTATGGTCTTTGGAGGAGCAGCTTTAGTGTCACCTCTAAGCATGAACATCTCTCAAAATTATTATGATGTCGGGATAATGATCTCTGCTTCACTTGCATTGCTTCTTATTCTTGCAAACAAACTTTACAATAAGGCCGGAGCAGTATTCTTGCTGCTCATACTTGCGCTTTTTCTTAACAACGCACTAAAAAGCCTCTAAGCTCTCATCATAATCTTTATCAAACAAAGTCTCTCAGTGCCTTCTCGATTCGAGATAGTGCTGTTATATACATGAGAATAATAAACTAGCTAGAGTATCGAAAGCTATTGTTTGATATATCCGAACTCAAGAAGTTTATTATAGATAGCGGAGACCATAGGTCCTGCGGCCTGTCCTCCGTGCCCTCCATGTTCTATCAGAGCAGTGATGATGTATTGCGGGTCTTTATAGGGGCCATATGTCGTAAACCACGCATGTGAACGTTTGACATAGGCCAGTTCATGCTCTTTTAAACGTTTTTTTGTCTTTTGGGAGATTTCGACAACCTGTGCCGTACCCGTTTTTCCTGCGATCTTTACTTTGGAATTAAGATAAGCTGTAGCTGTTCCCTTTGGATGGTTACAGACTTCCCACATTGACCTTTGTATCAAAGGAAGATATTTCTTCTGTTTCTCGCTCAACACGTCTTCGATGACGGGAACATAATATTCATCACCGATCATCTTGACAAAATGGGGTCGGACAAGTTTGCCAGTTGCCATCAGGTTTGTGAACTGTGCAATCTGCATGGGTGTTGTCAAAAAATCTCCCTGTCCGATCGACGTGTTCAACGTCTCCCCGATATACCAGGGCCTGCCGTATTTGTTCATCTTCCACTCACGGTTTGGGACAGTACCAAAATATTCATTCGGAAGGTCCACCCCTGTCTTCTTACCTAATCCAAAATTGCTCATCTGCTCCGACATCTCGGCGATTCCTACACGAAGGCTGCCCTTGTAGAAATAAATATCACAACTTTGACGTATAGCTTTGATCAGGTCTGTCTCTCCATGTCCCTCATGCTTCCAGCATCGAAACTTTCGGTTGTTTTTCCCAAGTGTCATACTTCCTTCACAGTCAAATTTAGTCCACGGACTCATCTTTGAAGTTGTGGCATAGGCCAATCCCAATCCGGTCTTGATCGTAGATCCGGGAGGATAAAGCCCGTTGACGACCTTATTAGTAAAAGGTTTGTCAAGGTCATTTATAAGCTCGGTCCAGCGCTCTGTAGAAATACCCGATACAAAGGTGTTGAGATCATATTCCGGATAAGAACCGGCAGCGATGATCTCTCCGTGGATGTCCATAACGACAACAGCCCCTGCCTTGTCCACAAAAAGCTCTTCAATGAGCTTTTGGAGACGCAAATCAAGTGCAAGTGTGATCTGCTGGTGCTCCTTTGGAGGCTGGAAGCTCAGCTGCTCCATCTCTTCGTTATAAGCACTTACCTTTATCTCTCTCTCGCCAGCATCTCCTTGCAAAAAATCATTGTAGTATTTTTCGATACCGCTTTTACCTATAGAGCCGGTGAGTTTTGCAACAAGGTTGTTATCAACATCATCTTTATTCGCTTTGGCAACATAACCGATAATATGTGCGGCAAGTTTTTTGTTCGGATAATAACGCTTTGGTGACGGAAGCAGTTTGATGTTTTCGTTCAAGTTCATCTTTGAATATACCGGAATAGCATCTTCATAAGAAACAAAATCCGCTACAGTGATATAGTGATGATTATAATATGAGTCTTTTTTAAGATAATTCTTTCTGAGCTCATCCATACTTATAGATGGAAGCATGTCTGTTATCGTCTTCAATTCTTTGTCCAAATCGCCGTTTTCCTTTGAAAGATGGGGCGCGACTTGGAGTTTAAATCCTAACTTATTTATTGCTAACGGTTGCTTGTTTCTATCCAGTATCTCGCCTCGTATAGGAGGGATATATTCAAACTTAATCGTATTCCTGTCTGCTAATGACTCATAATAGTTATTTGACTGTATTGAAAGATAATAGATACGTACAAGTAACGAGACCCATACGAGGACAAATATTATAAGGACAAACTTTATTCTCATAGACCAAGCACCAAGAAGAACTCTATAAACATATAATAAAAGATATGCCAATCAAAGCTCGGAGACTCTACCCACAATACCTGACTTAATATATAGGAATAAAATATGTATCCAAAATAAGCGATGATAAGAAATATCATCTTCAAGCACATATGGCAACTGATCATTATACGCAATCTTGGGATCACAAACCGGTATATAAATGTAAAGTATACTAGTGTACTAAAAAGCAAAAAGTCTTTTTCTGCCTCAAAGACTAAAAGAAGCAGGATGATAAGTAAAAGCCTGAGAAGATCTTCTTTTTCCAAGGAATGAATAAAATAAAAGAAAAGAACTCCCAGCATTGGAGGCAGCAACAGATATATACTGCTTAGGTTTTGGTATAAGACAAAGACCAGGGCCAGCCCTGTCCCTCTTAGTATTTTTTGATAAGTGAGACTTCGTTGCATAGAGGAAAATATTTACATTTAATACAGTCAGCCCAGATCTTATGCTCTGGTAGCGACTCTTTTGGGATCTCAACAAATCCCAGCTTTTCAAAAAACGGCTGCTTGTATGTCAATACAAGGACTTCCTTCAAACCGAGTGCTTCACCTTCTTCCAAGCACAGCGAGACCAGCTGTTTACCTACGCCTTTGTCTCTAAAGTCGGCATCGACGATCAAAGACCTTATCTCTGCAAGCCCGACTGTATGTATATGCAATGCAGAAAAACCTATCAAGACATCGCCATTGAACGCCAGTGTATATGAACGGATATTCGTTGCGATCTCATCTGCTGAACGCATCAGGATCGTACCGTCGTCAACATAGGGCTGGACAAGATTTTGCATCTGCTGGACGTGCCAGAGTTTAGCTTTGGAATAGGTGATCATCAGATTTCTTCTGCTCCGGTTTCATTTTTATCAAGATAAGGCGTATCATCGAGTGAATCAGGCACTTCTTCAAAAAGAATGTCATAAATGATCTTAGTCAATTTGTCTATTCCTTTCTTTTTGGTGTTTGAGACCATTAATGCCCCTGGATATCTGTTCTTTAACGCGCCTATCTCTTTTTGATTGAGTTTGTCCATTTTAGTAAATACGTGCAAGAGGACCTGATCTTCCTCGAGTATCTCACTTAAGTAGTTATCCACATCAGTATCGATATCCAGATCAGGATGACGCGCATCAATAAGATGAATAAAAAGTTTAATGTGTTCTCGCTCAGCTATAAACTGTGTTAGGGACCTTTGCCATTGTGCTTTGATACTTTTAGACACTTTGGCATATCCAAATCCAGGTAGATCGACAAAACGTGCTTCTTGACGTTCCTCTGTCTCTCTGTCAATAAACTCGACACCAAAGAAGTTTATCAGCTGTGTCTTACCTGGAGTTGCGGAGACTTTAGCCATCCCTTTGTGATCCACAAGAGAATTAAGCAAAGAGCTCTTTCCGACATTCGAGCGTGCCAGAAAAGCAACTTCAGGCAATGGCTCTTCGGGTGCCAGATTGATCGAAGGCACAGAGGTGATAAACTTTGCGTTGATGATGTTTATCATTTCTTCTTCTCTTTTTTATCTTCTACGTTAAAGATCATGATCACCGGTGCCTTGCTCTTTCCGACAGCCTTTGCATTTCCGTCTTTGGCATTTAGCAGGACTTCTTCTCCAAAGACCTTTCTGTTAGTACCGATCTGATACAGATGGACATTAGTATAGAATTGGTACTCTTTTTTTAAAGGATAATATATCACCTTGCCGGCATCACCCTTGTAGGTCGCATTGTTGTCTTTGAGATCGATATAGAATGACACATTCCCCTGAGCTTCGTATTGGTATGGGCTTCTGTCTTTATCGGTGTATACAGTGACTTTAGAAGCATTAAGCTCATCATTCCCTTTTGTTATCCGTACATTGCCTTTAAAGATGGTAACGCCTTTTTTCTCATTGCCATCAAAGGAGTCCGCGATAATCTTTACCTGCTCGGCAAAAACACTCACTATAAACAGGCTCAAAATAATTAATATTCTCATTTTTTCTTCTCCTCAAGATAATAATTTGCATCGATTCTCTCAGCAGTCAGTTTTCCGGATTTGATATCATAATGCAACTCATTGCCATAGACAATGTTTTCATTTTGGGTCAATACAAAGTCTTTAGGAACATACAGCCGCTCTTTCTTTGTGTCATAGACAGCATGGTTGCTCTCAAAAGAGAGACCATCTTCGCGAAAATAGCGTACGTTGTCATCCAAATAAGCGATCTCTTTTTCAAATCTCCCGTGGTCTGCATACAGATGTGCCCCTAACTGGTTCTTGTTTTCAGTATAATGGGCATTTTCCACCTCATAATAGCTCTTGTACTGCCGTCCGAGTGTACCGCTGACGACATTCTGAACACCCTCTTTTGCGATCTCATACACAGTGAAATCTTCTATTTCTAGCTGCGGGACTTCGTTTCCGCTGCTTTTTGAGTATTCTTGAGGCTCCAAAAAGACAAGAAGCGAAATAGCGAATAAAAATACGATCACATAAAAGTGGGTTATTCTCATCTAATCATTTCCAGAACTTTAAAAAGTCCTCTTCAAGGCCCTCGCCTTTGATGACATCTTCTATCATCTCTCGCACGGCGCCCATGCCGCCGCCACTGTACAGAACGACATCGCACAGTTCACGTATGTATTCTGAACCGTCAGCAGGGACATAGCTTTTTCCGACAGACTTGAGCATACGGTAATCGTTCAGATCATCACCGATAGCTGCTACCTGTGATAATTCAAGGCCTACATCATTGCAGACGCTTTCTAAAACCTCGAATTTGTCTTTGACCCCTTGAAAAACATAAGTCATCCCAAGCTCTTTTGCTCTTCTTTCAACAATCTTGGAACGTCTTCCTGTGATTATGGCCGCTTTTTTGCCCATACGTATCCAGCTGCTTATCGCCAAACCGTCTTTGACACTGAACGATTTGATCTCGTCACCATTTTCTGTGTAGGTTATTTGGCCATTAGTCAAGCAGCCATCTACATCAAAGACTAAAAGTTCGATCACAGAACACCCTTTGTGCTTGGTACTGAAATCCTGTCATTTTTTGTAGTTGCACGGCGAAGTGCGACCGCAAGTGACTTAAAGGCTGCTTCGATGATATGGTGTTTGTTTTTACCGCGTTTCATGACGATGTGCGCAGTAATTCCAGAATTAAACACTACCGCACGGAAGAACTCTTCAGCCAGTTCGACATCAAACTGTCCGACACTGCCTTCTATAGCGATCTCGTACAGTAAAAACGGTCTGTTACTTAGGTCAAGATCACATTCTATACAGGTCTCATCCATGACTATAGCCGCTGAACCGAAGCGTTCGACTTTTGAAACAGGATAGATAGCAGCTTTTAATGCCTGTCCGATAGCGATTCCGACATCTTCGACACTGTGGTGGTCATCGATATGCGTATCACCTTTACAACTGACAACAAGATCGATCAAGGCATGTTTTGAAAAGCTTTCAAGCATATGGTCAAAAAAGCCTACACCTGTATTGATATCACTTTTACCTTCACCATAAAGCTCAAGCTCTACTTTGATATCAGTCTCTTTTGTCTTGCGTTCGATTTTAATCATGTCTAATATTCCTTATTCTCTTACTATGAATGCACCGGCAAAATGCTCAGCCATGTAGTCCCTGGCTTCTTCTTCACCTTGAAAACCCGTTAAAAATACTTTAAAAAGCCGTTTTTCACCATTATCAATATCTTTGATAATAGTCTTGTAACGACCGGATGCGTTATTATACCGTTGTTGAGTAGTAATTGCACCCTCAATTTTTCCAAATGAGCCTATTTGCAGGGCATATTCTCCGACGACCTGTTCTTTCATGTCTTTTTGAATCGAGGTCTTAGTTATATGGGTCTCTCCTTTTTTGTTAAAACCAAGTACTTCGAGTCTGACATTGGCCGTGCCCGACTTGAGCATATCTAACTCGGTAGCTGCTTTTTTTGACAGATCGATTATTCTTGTACCGACAAAAGGGCCCCTGTCATTGATACGAACGACAACACTTCTTCCATTGTCTTCATTCGTTACTTTGAGGACTGTATTCATAGGTAAGGTCTTATGGGCCGCTGTCATCTGCCACATACTGTATGTTTCGCCATTAGAGGTCTTTTTACCGTGAAAGTTCGGTCCGTACCAAGAAGCACGCCCTCTGAAGTTTTCTCCGACTCTTACAACGGATGGACAATATCTCTTTCCCATGACAGTATACGGACGCATTGTAGGATGGCGCAGATTACTTGGAGTGGATGCATTGGCAACAGGTGCCCGATAAGATGCACTTGTTCTATCAATGGGTCGTCTGCTGCAAGCTGAAAAAATCAGAGCGACACACACTAAGAGTAAAAAATTTCTAATTAACACTCAGCTTCTCTCCAATTTTTATAATGTCAGAGCTCATATGGTTCATCTTCTTCAGATCAGCGATGGTAAGTTTGAAATATTTCGAGATCGAATCCAAGGTGTCACCGCTTTTAACTGTGTAGGACTTGGCACTCTTTGGGACATAGTTCTTACTGACCGGGATAATAAGTCTTTGCTTTAAGGCCAATCTGTCAGAACGCAGTTTATTGAAGTCACGTATACGTTGATAGGATATCCCATACTTTTTGCCAAGATAAGAAAGGTTCTCACCTGGACTTACTGTATGGATAAGATACATAGTCTTCAGCTCTGCCGGTGAATATTTTGTCTTGAACTCGGAAAGTTTTATATAGGGTATATAGACAGGATACGACTTTTCATAAGGCGGAACAAAATCATATCGAAGATGTTGGTTCAATTTTTTCAGTTCGCCTAATGGCATTGAAAGAATACTTGCGATTCTCTCAAGACTCTCACCGCCAGGGACTTCGACAGTCGAAAGAGAGTATGCATTGCCTCTGTTAAGCAAATAATCACATTCGTTTTCGATCATATAGGTCTCATCATATCCTATAAGAGCCAGAGCAATAATCTTGCGTATATATCGTCTGCTTTCAGCAGGAATATACTTCTTTTTTGGATCCAAAAGGACATTAAGGTCATCAGTCCCTGCTTTCTTAATAGCTCTTCTTAGACGCCCTTCTCCACAGTTATACGCTATAGCAGCCAGATACCATTTACCGAACTGATTATGAAGATGGTCAAGGAACTCAACGGCTGCCTGAGTCGATTTTACAAGATCACGCCGTTCATCAACATAATCATCGATCTTAAGGCCGTATATCCTGCCTGTGTAAGGCATAAACTGCCACATTCCCGACGCTTTCTTTTTTGAATAAGCGCGTGTGGAAAAATTTGACTCAGCCATAGCAAGATAGAGTATCTCGCTTGGGACATCTGAATCTGCGATTATCTTCTTGACAAGCGGTATAAAAATATAAGCATCATTCATTGTCTTGAAGAAATATGTGTTTTTATAACGCGCTCTTTTCTGCTCTTTGATAAAATTGAGTTCAGGATCGTTTAAAAAGGCGGGGCTGATGTCAAAACTGCGTAAAAGCTTCACTTCTCTTGCATGATTGGACTCAAAGTTCAACGCAGCGAACAGGGCAGAAGAAAATATAAAAAAAGATAGGATAAAAAATCTCAAAGACACCTCGAAACACCGGAATAAAGCAACTTGCTGCAGAAGCTATGCGCGGTCTTATAATTTGAACCTATATTTTAGCCTTTGTGGCATTTGTTTTTAATTAAGGTAAAAAATAGAAGTCAAAATAGTATTGATATTATAAAATATCAATACCAAAAAGCCTCTGCGCGTTGGAGGTTGTAAGCGATTCCACGTAGTCTCGCTCTAGCGATAAAAGTTCACTCATCTTATCTGCCACAAGCGTCGTATACAGGGGCTCGTTTCTTTGTCCGCGATGCGGATGCGGGGTCAGGTAGGGGCCATCCGTTTCTATAAGAAGCTTTTCTACTGGGATTTTTGGTAACACATTAACAAGTTTACGGGCATTTTTGAAAGTTAAAACACCTCCTATGCCAAAATAGAACCCTCTTTTGGCAAGGACAAGAAGCTCTTCATCTGCATTGAAACAGTGCAATACACCTCCGGAAGACTCTTCCTCTTCAAGTATGACTCGAGCATCATGACTCGCCTCGCGCACATGAACGATAAGCGGTTTTTTAAACTCATTAGCCAATCTGATATGCGCACAGAAGACCTCTTTTTGCAAACGGATCTCAGCCTCCCTTTCTATCTCGTCTTCAGGCAGTCTGAAGTAGTCCAAACCGCATTCACCGATGGCGACACATCTCTTATCCTGCACATATTCACGTATTAGCTTTTCACTGTAATTTGTGATATCGTAAGGATGCATACCGACTGCAAAATAGACACCCTCATACTTATAAGCCAGTTCCTTGGCGCGGGGGAGGTCTTTTGGG
>JBFEIF010000030.1:0-21273 GCA_041553795.1 Sulfurimonadaceae bacterium | reverse complement strand
GTTATGTCTTTAATTTATTTAACATCTATGAAATATGAACTTTCGTAAACAACCATACCAATAGGAGATTTCACATGGTATGTCTCGTAGCTCATATATCCTTTTTCTTGAAAATATGCATAGTTTTCAGTTTCATTTTTTATTGTATATGTTGAGTCATTTTTTCTTTCATTATATTTATCAAGTACAAGAGAGGACTCAGCTTCGATATATTGCTTTAATGTTACAAATAATTGTTTTTCCTTTTTAAAGTGCACAAAAGTACAATTTACTACTCTATTATCATTATATATGGTTACATCACAGATTTGAGTGTCACTATTTTTAATTTTTGTATCTGCTCCGGTAGTGTTAGTAGTCCAATGAGCTGACCAATTTTTTGTAAAAAAATCACTTAGTTTATTAAAAACAACTTTTTTCATATTTTCATTCGATGGTAACTCAAGAACTCCAATAATTCTTGCCACAACTTGTTTTTGTTCTTCTGGAATTGAACTCATAGAGTCTAATGCAAATAAATTTGACATAAGAACTATTACTAATATAATTTTTCTCACTTGAAACTCCGAAATAAATTTACCAGTTCAATAATAAACAGGTATATCTAAAATCAATCAATTATTGTTTCTTAGATATAACTCTTTAATATCCAACACTTTATAGTATTAATACTTAAATATTAAAATATCACTACATGTTAAATGTAGGGATATTGGATTTAAGCCAATATCTCTACAAAATGTTCTGCTATTTTTTCTATATGTAATATTCCTACAAAATGTAAGGATATTTTTTGGAGGATATGATGCAAAAAAGAAAACTTCTAGATCAAGTTCGTGAGAAAATTAGGTTTAAACATTACAGCTATAGGACTGAAAAGTCTTATGTCGGTTGGATCAAACAATATATTATTTTTCATAAGAAACGTCATCCAATTGAGATGGGCAAAGTTGAGATCAAGGAGATGAACAAAGAGAGTGTCAAAAGCCCTCTGGATCTTTAGCAGATATAAGCAAAAGAGCAGGGGGTGTACGCACTAAAGCGCTTAATGCCCGGCCCACCACATGCGCAGATAAAGTCCCCAAGTCGAGGTGTAGCCGACTTCGCTAAAACGGAGTTTTCCCTCTTTGTCGTAGATAAATGTCGTCGGATAGGCGGGAACGGAAAACTGTGAGGCCAGGTTGCCGTGGTCGTCGTTGATGACCCTGAAGTCCAGATCGTGCTCCTTGAGGTAGCCATTGATCTTGTCGTCATCTCCTGATCTTACTGCTATGGTGAGGACTTCGTAGTCTTGGGATATACGCTGGATATTTCCTGCTTCGAGTTTGCAGGTCGGGCACCATGTCGCCCAGAAGTGGATTAACAGCGGCCTGCCTTTGTGCGCAGTGCTTGAAAAGAAGGTCTTGTCACTCAGTTGCGCTTGAATAAGGGGAAGCTCTTCACTTTCCAGATTAGGCGAACGGAAAAAGCTGATGGCATTGGCGAGTACGACAAGGATGAGCATCGTTGTCGCGATCTCCTTGCTCCAGGCTTTGAGTCTTTCCTTATTTAGATTCAATGATCTCGACTTTCTCTTCGATACGCAGCAGCTCTTCGACCATCTCTTCGTATTGCTGTTCTTTTTCCTCCAGCTCTTTGGAAAGCTTGCTCAGACCGATCTCCTGGTAGCAGTCCGGATTGGAGAGGCAGCTGTTGATCTCGTCTATTTTGGCTTCGAGCGCTTCTATCTGGTCCGGAAGTTTTTTCAGGGCTTCTTTTTCCTTGTAGCTGAGTTTGAAGACCTCTTTTTTGGTCTCTTTGTCCATTGCCTGGATCATCTCTTTTTTCTGTTCCGGCGAGTTGTCGAGTTCGGCAAGGTCGTTCAGGGCCTTTTCGATGTTGAGATATTCGCTGTACTCCTGGAAACTCTCTTCGATATGGCCGTCGCCCTTGAAGATCAGCAGTTTTTTAGCGATCTTGTCGACAAAATAACGGTCGTGGCTGACGATGACTACAGCGCCCGGGAAGTTCTGGAGTTTCTCTTCAAGGATGTTGATCGTCGGGATGTCTAGGTCATTGGTCGGCTCATCCAGGATCATGATATCGACCTGTTTGGTGAAGAGCAGGGCCAGGGCGATACGGTTTTTCTCACCGCCGCTTAGGACACCGATCTTCTTGTCCAGATACTCACGCGGGAAGAGAAAGTTTTTGAGATAGCCGTAGACATGCATGTTCTGTCCCTGAACGTCGACACGGTCTCCGCCGTCCGGACAGAAGGTCTCGATAAGGTTTCGGCTGTCATCAAGCATCTCGCGGTGCTGATCGAAATAGCCGATCTTGAACTCTCCACGGTCGATCTTTCCGCTGTCCGGCTGGATACGGTCCAAAAGCAGTTTAAGCAGGGTCGATTTTCCGCTTCCGTTCGGTCCGACGATGGCAATAACGTCTTTTTGGAGGATACGGATACTGAAGTCTTTGATCAGCTGCTTGTGGGCGACGCTGTAGCAGAGGTCCTCGACCTCGAAAAGCATCTTCTGCTTGTTGACGCTTTTGTCTCTTTGGAAGTTCTTCTGTTCGCGTTCAAGCTCGATCTTCATCTTTCTGATCTGGGCCGGGTTCGTCTTGGCGGCGTCTCTGAGTTCCATTAATCGGGCTTTACGGCCCTCGTTTCGTTTAAGACGGGCACGCACGCCTCGGGCATACCACTCGTTTTCGGTCTTGAGGTATTTCAGAAGGTTGTCATGCTGTTTTTCCAGCGTACGCATGATCTCCTCTTTCTGGGTTAGGTAGTTCGAGTACCCGCCTCTGAAGACACGAAGGGCACCGTCTTCGACTTCGACGGTGCGCGTGGCGATCTGGTCGATAAAATAACGGTCGTGTGAGATAAAGAGCAGGGTGAACTTCTCTTTAAGCAGCAGTTCTTCCAAGAACTCGACCATGTAGACGTCGAGGTGGTTGGTCGGCTCGTCAAGAAGGAGGACATCGGGTTTAAGGAGCAGAAGCCCCGCAAGCGCGACACGTCGCTGTTCGCCTCCGCTGAGAAGGTCGATCTTCTTTGTCTCATAGGCCTTGAGCTGAAAGTGCTCCAAAATACGTTCGATCTTGTCGTCAAGGTTCCAGGCCGAGTGGTGGTCCAGATAGGCGGAGATCTCGGAATGCTCTTTAAGAAGGACTTCGTTCTCGTAATCTTCTGCCAGAGCCAAAGAGAGCTCGTCAAAACGCGCACTGGCTGTCTTGAGTTCTCCCAGTCCGTCTTCAACGGCTTCTCTGACGGTAGCGCCCGGTTTGAACTTCGGGACCTGGTCAAGCATCTTTATCTCCAGACCCTGACGTGTGATGCGCTCGCCCTCGTCAAAGTCCAGGCTTCCGCTGGCGATCTTCATAAGGGTAGACTTCCCGCTTCCGTTCTTTCCCACGATGACGACGCGTTCGCCCTCTTCGAGGTTGAAATCGGTGTTGATAAGGATCTTTTGTGCCGAGTAGTTTTTACTGATGTTGAGAAGATCGATCAAAGCCATGTGCTGCTTCCTGTCGGGTAGGTGTCTCTGGCAGAAACATCGCTGCGTGACTGCGATGCTCTGTTTTGTGCCGAGCAGTCTTTGTTGATAGTGATTAGGTCGATAAGTGCCATATAGAGTCCAGGATATTTTTATAGAAGTATAGCTTAATCAGCTTTAGAAGGGCAGATATAACGGTATAAATACCAGGCGGCTATGTCCTTGTCGGAGTAGGTGAACTCCTGCTGTACATGCGGTATAGAACTGTGTAAAAGTTTAGAGCGGAGGATTCCCATAAGTATATAAGCCAATAAGAAGGCAGAGAGGGCATAATACCAGTTATAAACAGACCAGACGACTGCTGTGATGATGTAGATCCCGTAAGAGAGGAGACTGCTCATGAGCAGATGAAGCAGCTTGCATGCTTTGTCGGGCGGAGTCGGTGTTTGAGTATAAATTTCCATATTGAAAGTATAGCAGATGCATATTGATTTAACTCAGGGCGAGATACCGGCCCAGATAAAAAAACTGGCGGTGCCGGCAAGTGTGGGCTTTTTTTTCCATACGATCTATAATGTGACGGATACCTATTATGCGGGACAGATCTCAACGCAGGCCCTGTCGGCATTGACGCTTTCCTTTTCCATCTTCTTCATGATGATCGCCTTTGCCGGCGGGATGAGCGAAGCGGTCACTGCGCTGGTCGGAAACGCACTGGGGAAAAAAGAGGATGCGCAGGCAGCCCATATAACCCTTAACTCCCTTGTCTTCGCACTCTTCCTCTCTTTTGTGCTGACTTCGATAGGCCTGCTCTCGACACCCTGGCTGATGACGCTGCTGGGTGCACAGGGCGCTTATCTTGAGGAGTCTCTGGCCTATATCAATCTTATTCTCTACGGCTCTGTGTTCTTTGTCTTCAGCTTTTTTATCAACGCGCTTTTAAACTCTGTGGGCGATACGGTCTCGTTTCGAAACATCCTGATCTTCTCTTCCGTTTTGAACATCGGACTTGACCACTGGTTCGTCTTCGGCGGATTCGGCGTCGAACCCTTGGGGGTCAGCGGCATCTCTTTGGCCACCGTGATCACGGAGTCCATCACCATGGTCTATCTCTTCTATAAGCTGACAAAGACACCGCTTTTGGATGGCTTCAGGAGTTTCTATTTGGATGTCGAAGTCCATAAACAGCTTATCAAGCAGGGCCTTCCTCCCAGCGCAAACATGGTCCTGATGGCAACGGGCATCTTCATCATCACCTATTTTGCCGCGCCTTACGGAAAAGATGTCATAGCGGCTTTTGGTATCGGGATGCGTGTGGAGCAGATCATTCTTATGCCGACCATCGGTCTGAACGTGGCCGTCCTCTCAATCGTCTCGCAAAACAACGGCGCACAGTCGTATGAACGTATCAAGGAGACGGTGAAGATCGCGCTTTATTACGGCGGCGTCATCTCGCTTTTGGGGATGGTCCTGCTTCTTGGGGGAGCGGAAGAGTTCATGTCTTTGTTCAGCGACGATGTAAGAGTGATAAAAGAGGGTGTCCTCTACCTTCGTGTCGAAGCCTTTATCCTGTTTTCTTTTGTCGTCATCTTTGTCCATCTGGCGATGCTGCAGGGGATAGAAAGACCGAACTTCATCTTTTACATCTCGGTGTTCAGGCAGATCCTGGCACCTTTGGTACTCTTGAGCCTGGTCGTGTATTTGGGTCTTGACGTGATATGGGTCTGGCTCAGCATCGCTTTTATTGTCACCTTCTCTGCCGGGATAACCTGGTCATACAGTATGAACAAGCTGAATGAGGTTGATAAAAAGATGATGAATAAGGAATAGGCTTCTGTAAAACAAGAAAATGTCGTCTAGGCGGTGATCATGATGATTCCGGACATAGGACTTTTAGATCTGATGGTGAAAAGAGAATTCTTACAGCATGGCTTTTAAGCCAAAAATGCTAAAATGTCCCCAGTTTTACAAGAAGGATTTATGTGTTAAGTTTTGCAATCGGGATCTATACCGTTTATATTTTGGTCCATATCTACGTGAGCGTGATGCAGATCGGCTATCTTTCACAGGCTAAAGCTCAGCAGAGCGTACTTCTGGCACCTGAGGAGTACGTCAAAGCGGGGAACTATGCGATCTCCAAAGAACGTATCAACATCGTCTCCAGCATCGTCGAGTTTGCGCTCTTGCTGTTTTGGATGAGTTTTGGGATCGCCTGGTTTGACGGCTTCTTTTTAAGTCTTTCACCGATGATGCATACGGTCGGTTTTGTGATGGGGTTTGTTGTCCTTAACTCCCTTGTCTCGCTTCCTTTTGACATGTACAAGAAGTTTGTTTTGGACGAAGAGTACGGTTTTAACAAGTCTACTCTGGCACTGTTTATCAGAGACACCCTTGTCGCTACGGCTTTGAGCCTTGTCATCGGCGGTCTTGTCGTATGGGGTGTGGCCACTATCATGAGCAGTTTCGAGATGTGGTGGCTTTACAGTTTCTTGTTCATCTTCGGTGTCCTCGTACTGGTCAACATGTTCTTTCCGACGGTGCGTGCGCTGTTCTTTGACAAGGTCACACCGCTTGAAGAGGGCGAGCTGAAAGAGAGCATCGAAGCAATGATGCAAAAGACAGGCTTTGTCAGTTCGGGTATCTTCGTCTCGGACGCGAGTAAACGCGATGCCAGACTCAATGCCTATTTCGGCGGATTGGGGAAGACGAAAAGGGTCATACTCTTTGACACGCTGATAGAGAAACTTTCAGCCAAAGAGCTGTTGGCGGTACTGGGCCACGAACTGGGCCACTTCGCCCACGGAGACATCTACAAGAACATGGGTCTGATGGGGCTGCTTCTTTTTGCCATGTTTGCTATCTTCGGCAATCTCAACGAGGGACTTTTCCTTCAGATGGGTGTGAGCCCCGACCCGGGTATCATCATGGTGGTCTTCCTGCTTTTTATGCCGGTACTCGGCTTTGTCATGATGCCGCTGATGGGGATCGTCAGCCGCCATAATGAATTTGAAGCAGACAAGACGGGTGCGGAACTAGGCGGGGGAGAACATCTTGCCGCAGCCCTGCAGAAACTGGTGACGGAGAACAAGAGTTTTCCTCTGTCACATCCTCTGTATATCTTTTTCCATTACACGCATCCTCCGGTGATGGAACGATTGAAAGAACTCGGTATCGATATCCGAAATACACATGAAGACGCGAGTGCAGGTGAATGTCCCGTAGTATAGACGAATGGCTTGAGACAGGAGCCGCTGAACTCAGAGAGATCGCCGAACGCCCCAGACGCGAAGCGGAGATACTGCTTGGCTACTGCATTCAAAAAGATCGGCTGTATCTGCTGACGCACCTTGAAGAGGAAGTGGAAGCTGAAGGATATACGGAAATGATCCTGAGGCGTTCACAGAACGAACCCATCGAATACATCACCTCCAGTGTCAGTTTCTTCTCACAGGAGTTTTACGCTGCCCCGGGCGCTTTGATAGCCCGTCCGGAAACGGAGATATTGATCGAAAAGGTGCTTGAACGGGTCGAGCCTTCCAGCAAGGAGTCTATCGTCGAAGTGGGCGTGGGTTCGGGAGTCATCTCTATCGTCCTCGCCCAGCATCTGGAAAATGCTTCTTTTTTGGCAACGGACATCAGTGAGGCTGCTTTGAAAGTCGCCAAGAAGAACCTTGAGCTAAAGGGTATGAACGAGCGTATCAGACTGGTGCAGACCGATCTTCTTGAGGGTGTGGATGTCAAGATCGATATCCTTGTCTCCAATCCGCCCTATATCGAGAACGGGGTAGAGCTGGAATCAAATCTGGATTATGAGCCCCAAAACGCGCTTTACGGCGGGGATGTCGGCGATGAGATACTCAAGCGCCTTATCGATGAGGCAGTTAAAAGAGATGTCCGTATCCTGGCCTGTGAGATGGGGTATGATCAGAAAGAGAAGATAGAGAGCTATTGTGAGGACCTGGAACTGAAGTCCCTCGAATTTTACAGCGATTATGAAGGCCATGACCGCGGATTTATTATGGAGTTACGATGAAAAGAATTATAGATATGATATATTTGATCCTGTTGGGAGCCAGCATAGGCGGGATCCTGACACTGGGTATTGTCATGACCTCGACGATATTCCATTCGGCAGACTACATAGGACCTTTGCTTTCGCACTATCAGGAAGGGCAGATCATGTCCGGAGGTTTTGACAAGTTCTCATATTTTTTAAACTTTATGTTCTTTGTCATCATGTTTTATGAGATGTATTCTTACAAGATACTCCAGCGCGACAAGACGGCGATGATCTCTAGTTTTATAGCACTGTTTACCATCGGACTTTTTGTGGGAGTCTACACACCTCGTATACTTGAGATGCAGAAGCTGGGAACGGAAGCGACACACACGCCTGAGTTTGAAAGTCTGCATCTCGGCTCTGAACTGGACTTCAAGATACTGGTCGTCGCGCTGCTTGTGTTGATGGGACGACGGCTCTATGTACTACTGGGGAAAAAGAAGACGGCATGATCACTTTTAAGAACCTTCATAAGAGTTTTGGGAAGAGGGAGATACTCAAGGGTGTCGACCTGCATATCGTTGAAGGCAAGACGACTGTTATCCTGGGTGTTTCCGGTGGAGGAAAATCGACCATCATCAAGCATATCGTTGGGCTTTTACAGCCGGATGAGGGTGAGATAATCGTTGACGGAAAAAGTATTGTCGGTGCTACGGAGACTGAGATGCGCGCTATCCGCAAGGATGTCGGTTTCCTGTTTCAGTCCGGAGCGCTTTTTGACAGTATGAACGTGTTTGAGAACGTCGCATTTCCTTTGCGCGAGCATACGGACCTTGATGAGGAAGAGATACATAAAAGCGTCTATTCGAAGCTCACTATGGTCGGTCTTGAACCGGATGTCATCGCAAATCTCTTTCCGGATGAACTCTCGGGGGGGATGCGAAAACGTGTCGGCCTCGCACGAACGATCGCACTTGAACCGAAGATAGTCCTTTATGATGAGCCGACTTCAGGACTGGACCCTATCACCAGTGACCATATCACCCAGATGATCATCAAGCTTCAAAAGAGTCTTGGGATAACCTCCGTGCTTATCTCGCATGATATCAACGAGAGTTTTAAAGCCGGTGACTATTTTGCCATGCTGTATGACGGAAAGATCGTCGAGTATGCCGATGCTGAGGGAATAAAGAACTCCCCGGATCCTGCCGTCCAGCAGTTCTTGCACGGAAGAAGCGAAGGGCCTATCCAGTTCGCATGATCCTAAGGCCCTTCATCTCATCTCTTGGCAGTTCCGAAGCATCTGCAAAGCCGTGTTCTCAGAGTCATTTTTGATAAAAACGTGTTCCTTGTCGGATAGACTGTTGAAGGGCTGTGACATGGTGGATCTGGTCCGCATGCCCTAAAAAGAGGATGCCGCCGTTCTTCAGTCTGTTATAGAATATCTTCTCTGCTTTTTCCTGTGCGGGTCTGTCAAAATAGATCAGCATGTTACGCGAAAAGATAACGTCAAAATCGGAGAGTTCGCCTGAGAAGGGCTCAAAGATATTCAGCTGTTTGAAATGGACATGTTCCCGAAGTCGGGGGATGATCTGATATTTGTCATTGGCCAGTGCAGTGAAGTACTTCTGCTGAAGGGCTTGGGGAAGTCTGTGCAGGCGTCTTTGGGAAAAGATGCCGTTTTTGGCGTTGCTTATCTCCTGTGAATTGATGTCGATCCCGTATATCTCTATCTTGTTCAGGTCGATGCCCGCTTCAAGCATAGAGATAAGAATGGAGTAGGGCTCTTCGCCGCTGGCACAGGGAGCAGACAGGACCTTTATGCTTGGCAGTCCTTTGGTCTGTTCTATGCAGAGCTCCAACTGGGCAAACTCTCTGTAAAAATAGGTCTCAGAGGTGGTCAGAAGATTGACCAGTTCCTGATGAAGCCCTTTGTCTCGCTTGAGTGCATCGAAGAAGTCATGATAATCGCTGTAGCCCTTCTCCGTATAAAAACGAGAGATCTTCGTGTTGATGATGTCGCGTTTTTCTTTGAACTCGATGCCGGTTGTCCTGTAAAAATGCTCTAACAAAGATTCAAAGGACATGGTCTTCTCTTCCAAATTTGTTTATTTCGTTGATTATCTGCTCCAAAGGCAGGACTCTTGTACTCGCGCCTATCTCCACGGCAGCCTTGGGCATTCCGTAGACGACACAGCTCTCCTGGGATTCGCTGACACAGAGCGCTCCTGCATTTTTCAGTTCAAGAAGGCCCCTTGCCCCGTCATCTCCGATGCCAGTCAGTAAAAAAGCGGCGATATCATACCGGTCGCAGAGCCTGGCGGCACTGCTGAATACGGAATCTATGGAAGGGGTATAAGGGCTTTTTGGATCAGACTTTTTGAGATGAAGTCCCTTCTCGGGATCAAAGACAAGGTCGGTAAGGCCATTAAAGGTAAAGACGATGTCTGAAGGGGATATGGAAGCATTAACTTCTGCTTGAGAGACTCGTGAAGGCCACATATCATTATAATGCTGTATCATCGACGGGAGGAAGAGAGGGTCCATATGCTGGGAGATAATAAGCGCTGCGCTGAAGTCGTGACCCAAAGATGAAAGTATTTTCTCTATATGTCCGGGACCGCCCGTGGAAGCACCGATAAGGATGAGTCTTTTCTTTTTCATGTATACATTCTAATTGGAAAAGAATTAAGATAGACTGAGAAATATCTATTTTTTGGGACGGTTGGGGTCCCCAAAACGTGATTCCCACCATTCATGAGGGTCGGCATGTTTTTCGCGGATATCTTCTTCCCTGAAGCTGTATTCATAGTTGTTGCAGTACTCCAGTATCGTGGTGTAGGCCGCATTGATCTGTACGCTCATCTGCTGGGCTGCTTCAGCATCATCAGGGTTTTTGTCGGGATGCCATTTGTGCATAAGATTTCGGTAGCGCTGTTTTATTTCAAAAAGTGAGGCTTTATCGGAGAGGCCAAGGAGAGTCTTGGCCTTAAGGAGTGTTTCGAGAGAACTCATCTAGAGTGGGTCAGTCTTTTTGCTGACGCATGTATGTCGGTACGTCAAGAAACTCTTCACGTCCGTCAAAGTCTTCGCCTCCGACTACTTTAAGAAGAGGGCGCTGGATCTGGACCGTCTTCTGTTGAGGCGGGACATCGAAATTGGCGTTGTTTGTACCGCCGCCCTGGTTAAGCTCTTTTTCAAAACCTGTCGCTACCAGAGTGACTCTGATATAGTCGATAGCCAAGGTGTCGTCTGTCGTCGTACCGAAGATGACATCCGCATCTTCGTCTGCCGACTCTTCGATGACGTTCATAGCTTCGTTCATCTCGATAAGGGAGAAGTCCGGGTGCATATGGAAGTGTACAAGTACACCCATCGCTCCGTTGATAGACATATTGTCAAGCAATGGCGATTCGATAGCTGACTTGATCGCTTCATAAGCAGCATTGTCACCCTGGTGAGTACCCACACCCATCAAGGCCATACCGCGGTGAGACATAACAGTCTGAAGATCGGCAAAGTCAAGGTTAATGTCATTTGCGCCAGAGGCAAGAATAACCCCAGAAGTACCTGAGACTGCCTGAGCAAGAACGGAGTCGACCAGTCTGAAACTGTCTTTGATCCCCATGTTTCTGTCAACAATAGAGAGAAGCTTGTCATTCGGGATGACAACGATAGAGTCAGACTCTTTTTTCAGCTCTTCAAGACCTGCCATAGCGACTTTCATACGCTTGCGCTGTTCAAACATGAACGGCTTCGTGACGACAGAGATCGTCAAGGCACCGACCTCTTTTGCGATCTTTGCGATTACCGGAGCAGCACCTGTTCCTGTACCGCCGCCAAGACCTGCCGCGACAAAGACGATGTCTGCACCTTCAAGCGCATTGCGGATATCATCATAAGATTCGATAGCTGATTCTCTTCCTACGTCAGGTTTCATACCTGCACCAAGACCTTTGGTAAGCTTTGCCCCCAGCTGGATCTTTGTACATTTCTTTGAATGATCCAACATCTGGGCATCAGTGTTGGCAACGATCATCTCTATGCCTTCAATACCCTCGTTGATCATATGTCCGATCATGTTTCCGCCGCCGCCGCCGACGCCGACTACGATGATCTTAGCTCCCGATACTTCTGTTGTCTCTGCTATGCTAAATGCTTCCATTCTCTCTCCTTGTTCTAAAATAACTGGGTTGCCCATTGCCATACCTTATTAAAAAAGTTTGGTTCTTCTTTTTTAATCTTGTGTGGCGTAATGGAGGCTAATTCACTTTTGATATCTGAAGGGTCTTTCATAGACATAACATCGTCATCTCCGATGCTAGGTGCTATGTCTGTCATATCAGGCATCATTCTCTCATCCAAACTCTCATTACGGTGACGCATATGTTTATTGACATCTATCTCATACGGTGCGTACTCGTTAGCCGCATATTTCAAAAGGCCGATAGCTCCTGAATAGGAAGGATCTCTGAGTGTATCAAAAAGACCGTCCATCTCGTTTGGTTTGGCAAGACGTACCGGCATGTTGTCAAAGATGGCGACAGCCAGTTCACGGATACCTTCCAT
The DNA here is from genome assembly GCA_041553795.1 of Sulfurimonadaceae bacterium. Taxonomy (GTDB): domain Bacteria; phylum Campylobacterota; class Campylobacteria; order Campylobacterales; family Sulfurimonadaceae. The sequence goes on along the minus strand of JBFEIF010000030.1, from coordinate 9,228 downwards.
CTTGGTAAATCCGCCTGTAAGGACGATACCGGCACCAAGGTGGTCTTTAAGTCCGCTCTTCTCTATCGACTGTGCGATGATCATCAGCGTCTCTTCCACGCGGGCATAGATGACATTGTAGACGACTTCCAAAGAGACTTCATGCGTTGTCTCTTCGTCTCCGATGACCGGAAGTTCTATCAGGTCATTCGAAGGGGTATGCAGGCTTCCGTAGGTCATCTTGACATTGTCAGCCGTATTAAGCGGCGTATGCAAAGCCATAGAAAGGTCATTGGTGATGTGGTTTGAACCGACACCCAAAAAGTCGTTGTATCGGATTGAGTTTCCGGAGTGGATGACCAGATTACAGGTCGAACCGCCCATATCGATAACGGCAGCTCCCAGCTCTTTCTCATCCGAGTTCAGTACCGCGATCGCAGAAGCATAACCGCTCAGTACGATGTTCTCGACTTCTATACCCGCTGCTTTGACAGCTTTGCGAAGGTTGTTGAGATTTGATTTTTGTGTCGTGATGATATGGGTCTCGACTTCAAGTCTGGCAGCATTCATCCCAAGAGGGTCTTCGATGAAGTCCTGGTCGTCGACTTTGAAGTTATATGGAAGTGTGTGCAGTACTTCGTATTCGTTCGGGATGTTGGCATTGTATAAAGAGGTCTGCATAACACGGTTGATCTCTTTTAGACCGACTTCTTTGTTCGGTATGTTAACGATCCCGCTTGAGTTTAGACTTTTGGTGTAAGCACCCGAGATAGAGACGATTGCCTTTGTAAAGTTCGTCCCTGCGACACGCTTGGCGTCATTGAGTGCATTTTTGATCGATTTGGAAGCAAGTTCTATATTGGTGATGCTTCCTTTTTTTAATCCCTGTGCTTTACTGATACCCGCGCCAAGAATCTGTATTTTTCCATCACTGTCGATATCCGAGATGATAGCGCAGATTTTAGTAGAACCTATGTCAATGGCAAGTACTGTTCTGTCCAAGGTTATTTCCCTTCTAGATATGAAGTCACAGGATACTGCGCTTCAAGTTTTTTGAGCAATCCGTCATTCAAGAGTGATGTCTTAAGTCGTAAAACATTCTTCTCTTGAGTGTTGTTCTCTTTTTTAAGCAACTTTTGTTCCAAAATATTAAATAAAACTATCTTCTTTTCTTTCAGTTCTATAAATCCGCGTTTTTTCTGTTGCGCAAAAAGCGCTTCCAAGAACTCGGCTGCCTCATATTCGTTCAAAGGTGCAAGTTTGTCGATACTCTCACGGTTGACAAATGGCGAAGTCTTGCCGCTGAATGTCGCCACTGAGTTCTGTGCAAGCTCTGTAAGCTTAAGTGCTGTCTGTTCTGCGACATAAGCGGTTTGGACAGCATCCAGGGTCTCTTCAAAACTTTTCGGTTCGCTTGCTTTGACTTCAAGGAGCTTGATGATGAGGAATCTGCCATCGGCTTCGATTGGCTTCATATACGGCTTCTCAAGGCTGAGCTCCATGATACCGGCAAGTATCTCTGCTCCAAACGGGTTTTTGCTTTGTGTCAGTGTAAACTCTTGTTTCTGTACGGAAGGGTCGAGCTTCTCTTTTTTGTAATCGATATAGGTACGAAGTGCTTCTTTTCCTGTCGCTTCTGCATTCAGAGCCGCGATGATCTCTTTTTGTGCCTCATCGAAGCTTTTGATTGTGCCGTCTTCTTTAGTGTAGGCATGTTTGTTCTTCTCATAGGCATTTGTCAGTTCGTCTTGCGTGTATTCATTGGTGACAGGAGTCTGCTGGATCATCTCGATACGGTAAGCAGGTTCGCTCATATACTGCATCTTGTGTGTTTCCCAGTAGCTTTTCAGCTCTTCTTGAGAAGGTTTGATACTGATCATTGACCCGTCAAGGACCCTGTAGGAGATCTTGTCGTTGATGTAAAGCGCTGTTGACACGGCTTCCTGCTCGATAGGAAGTGCTCTTGGCGTTACGATACCCATCATCTTGTCCAGAAGAAGCGAACGGCGGACATCGGCTTCATACTGCGCCATTGTAAGGTGGGCCTGTTTCAAGACTTTTTGATAAGTCTCTTTGTCAAATTTTGCATCTTTGAAAAAAGCATCTGTCTTGGCGATGTTCGCGCTCAGTTCTGCATCGGTGACCTCAAGCTTGAACTGCTCGGCAAGGTTGAGAAGCAGTGATTCGTTGATAAGTTGTTTAAGTGCCTGCTGCTGAAGGCCGAATGCTTTTGCCTGTGCTTCGTCAAACTTGCCCTGAAACATCTGGTTGTATTGGGAGAAAAGCTGGCGGTAGGCTGTGTTTAGCTGGTGAACGCTGATCTCTACATTACCAACCTTGGCAACAGAGTCAGCGCCGCGTCCCGAAAAGCTTCCGCTGCCGATCGCAAACATCGGTCCTGCTGCGATAAATGCACCAACACTGATCCATAGCGTGATATTCAGATATTTACGATGTCTTTGCATCCATGTGATCATATAATTTTTCCTTAGATTATTAATGTAGATATTTTAGTGTTTCCAAAGTTAAATGTCTATAAATATGTCAATGTCTGAAGATAATCCGCCCATTTGTAACAATATAGGCGAGGATAGAGCTCTATTAAAGCCCTTTATTACTATAATTTTTATTCTTTTTTAAGACTAAAGGTAAAACATGACAAACCAAACTATCTCCAAACGCGATCTGGATGTATTGTGGCATCCTTGTACTCAGATGAAAGACCATGAGTTCTTGCCGATGATCCCAATCCGGTCTGCCAAAGGTATCTGGCTCGAAGATTTTGACGGGACGCGCTACATCGATGCAATCAGTTCGTGGTGGGTCAATATCTTCGGACATGTCAATCCCTATATCAGTTCGAAGGTCAAAGAACAGCTGGACACTCTGGAACACGTCATCCTCGCAGGCTTCACCCATGAACCCGTCGTCAGGCTCTCCGAACGCCTGATCGCTTTGACGCCAAAAGGGCTGGACCGCTGTTTTTATGCAGACAACGGCTCTTCAGCCGTTGAAGTGGCCTTGAAGATGTCTTATCATGCGCATAAGAACAAGGGCTTCGAGAAGCCATTGTTCGTCTCACTGACAAACAGTTATCACGGCGAGACACTGGGCGCCTTGTCCGTTGGCGATGTGGAACTCTACAAGAAGACCTATGGTCCTCTTTTGATCCCCTGCATACAGACGCCCGTTCCCGAAGACATGAGCGAAGAAGCGGCACAAAAAGCGGCAAAAGCTCTCGAGACCCTGTTCATAGAAAAGGCGGATACGATATCTGCTCTCATATTAGAACCGCTTATACAGGGTGCGGGCTATATGCATATGTATCATCCCCTTTATCTTACCCTGGCACGGGAGCTGTGCAGCCGTTACAATGTCCACTTGATAGCGGACGAAGTGATGACGGGATTTGGACGTACAGGGACGCTTTTCGCTTGCGAACAGGGAAATGTCTCGCCTGATTTTATCGTTCTTTCCAAAGGGCTTACGGGCGGTTATCTCCCTCTGTCGGTCGTCTTGACGAGTGAAGAAATCTATCAGTCGTTTTATTGCGATTACGGACTGAACAAAGCCTTTTTGCATTCGCACTCCTACACCGGAAACGCCTTGGCCTGTGCGGCGGCAAATGCGACACTGGATATCTTTGAGAATGAAGATATCATCGGGAAGAACCGTCAAACAGCAGACTACATGCGAGAAAAGCTCAAAGCATTTGAAGTCTTTGAGAATGTCAAAGAGATCCGCCAGACGGGTATGGTGGCAGCCATCGAACTGAAAGGTTACGCTCCGAAAGAACGCATCGGCCTGAAGATCTACGAGTACGCACTGAAAAAAGGCGTACTGCTACGTCCTTTGGGTCATATCATCTATTTCATGCCACCGTATGTCATCACGGAAGCAGAGATGGACATCATGTTTGATACGGCGTATGAAGCAATAGGGAGTCTGTGATGGAGATCTTTGACGGGGACACGCAGAAACTCGGCTCAGCCGCCGGTCTGCTTATCATGTTTGTCTATCTGGGCTGGCACCTTTTTATTAAAAAAAGTTAGAAGTCCAGACCGTGGGCATTGGTGGCTTCGCTCAGCATCAGAAGACGGCATGATTTTTCCAGGATGGCAAGACGGCGTGTCATGGCATGCAGATCGCGCGAATAGGCGTAGACACCGTAGCCTTTGATGACCATGATATTGGTCTCGTTCTTGATGAAGAACTGCGGTATCTCGGAGCTGGCTCTGTCGTACCAGTCATCAAAGCTTTTCGGGTTGTAGACAGTGATACGGTGGGACTCTCTGCGTCCGAAATAGTCTTTGGGGACGATGACGGAGTGGTTGAAACTGTATGAAGTCGTGTAGGGCGGCATGGAAAAACTGATGAACTTGGCATCCGAGATCTGGGCGTAGATCTGCGCATGGATGGGCGTGTCTATACTGGCTTCTTTCCAGCGGTAGTCTTTATGGTGGCCGAGTTCGACAAGATCGCTGCTGTCGATCTGATCAAAGACCGCCTCTTTCTTGTTGATGACAAAGCGGCTGCTGTCCGTTTTTGCCGAAATGGAACCGTGATAGAGGCCAAAAAAGTCATCCTGAAACATAGAACGAGACAGTTCTGACAACTCCTTTTTTAGATGATCAACCATAAGACACCTTACATTTAAAAGTCTGTGTGAGTATAACGTATTGTCAATAAAAGTACAGAGATGAGCGCGATTATTCTTAATATAAGAGCTATTTCGCTATTATTAAGAAAAATTTATGCCGAAGGCCCAGCGTTTGCAAAATATTCCACATATCCCGGTCCTATACAGGGAAGTCGAAGCGACTTTTAAAGATATCAAAGAAGGTATTGTCATCGACTGCACCATGGGCTACGCAGGGCACAGTTCGCTGATATTGCAGAGCAACCCGAATATCAGGCTTATCGGCATCGATCAGGACCAGACCGCGATAGATTTCTCGACACAAAGACTCGAACCCTTCAAGGAACGCGTGCAGATCAAAAAAGGGCGTTTTTCGCAGATGGCTAAGGAGATCTTTGAAGAAAACGATATAGAGAGTATCAAAGGGCTTTTGGCCGACATTGGGGTTTCTTCGCTGCAGCTGGACCAGAAAGAGCGCGGTTTCGGTTTTGAAAGCGAGACGCTTGATATGCGTATGGACCCGACCCGTGATCTTTCCGCGGCAGATGTGGTCAACACCTATTCTCAAAACGACCTTGAACGCATCTTCTTTGATTACGGTGAGATCCGCAATGCAAAGCGCATAGCAGCCGAGATCATCAAGGCCAGACCCCTTCATTCGGCCAAAGAACTTTCGGATGTGGTCCGTCCCTTCGCACCCTACGGAAAGAAGATACATCCTGCAACACTGGTGTTTCAGGCTATCCGTATCGAGGTAAACAACGAACTGGGAGAACTTGAAGGCCTCCTGGACGCGATAGAAAAAGCCGGACTAACACAGGCAAGAGTCGCGATCATCTCTTTCCATTCGCTTGAGGACCGTATTGTCAAGCAGCGTTTCAAGAAGTGGTCGCTTTCATGTATCTGCCCAAGCGATGCGATGCGCTGTACCTGCGGAAACGACCATGCTTTGGGAAAGGTGCTCACAAGAAAGCCTTATGAGGCAAAACCGGATGAAGTCAAAGAGAATGCACGCAGCAGATCAGCAAAGATGAGGGTGTTTGAATTTGGACTATAGCGATAAACATGCAATACTGGATGAGATAGACAGTGTCATCGGCGCCAAGAGTGATCTGAGTGCCAGCTATCTTTTAAGTGTCCTTCTGGGTGTGATGCTGGTACTCCTGTTGGCCTTTCCAAAGATCTTCCTGCAAAGTAGCATCTATTATAAAAGCCGTGATATATCGGCTCTGGAGCGCGAATACAAGAGTCTCAAAGAAGAGCATAAGATCATCAGCAATGAAGTCGAACAGAAAAAATTTAAAAACCAGATCCTGGATACCTTATTCTAGAAAGAATCACGAATGCTGAAAAAGTTTATCGAATTTGCCATTGACAAACCTCTTCTAAACCACATATTTCTGGCGTTTATCGTCCTGCTTTCGGTCTTTTCCTACATTAACATCCCCAAAGAGATCTTTCCTATCTTTCAGATGGACAAGATCGTCGTCTCCGGCAGTTATGCCGGGACAAGTGCGGATGTCATGGACAAGATGGCGGTCAAGAGCATCGAAGACGAGTTAAAGAACATCAACGCCCTGGATAAACTGACGACACTGGTCAAAAACGGCAGTTTCGTCATCACGGCGGACATCAAACCGGACTCGGACAATATCTCGGCTCTTAATGATGTCAAAGACGTCGTGGCAAAGGTCAAACGTGACCTTCCAGGAGATATGGACGAACCGATAGCCCGTCTTTTTGAGCACGCCGTCCCGCTTGTTCAGGTCTCTATATCGGCACAGAAACCGACCAAAGAGCTGTTGATTATGGCGGAAAAGATAAAGTCGGGTATCTCGGCGTTCAAAGATCTGAACGAGGTGACAATACGAGGTGATGCAGATGATGAGCTTTTGGTCAAGATCAACCTCTCCAAGATAGAAGCCTACGGACTTAAAAGTGACGACGTGACCCGGGCGCTTCAGGCGATAAGTTCTATCTTCCCTATAGGGACGATCAAGGAACGGGGAAAACACCTTTACATCAGTACGGCTAACGGGGAGCAGGAACTGGAGCGTCTGAAGGAGATGCTCTTGAGCATCAGCGGAAAAAAAGTCCGTCTTGAGGATGTTGCCGATGTCGAGTTTACGATATCCGAACAGAGCGAGCTGACGCACTTCAACGGTCTTCCGACGATCTCCATCAACATCACCAAGTCTAAATCAGGTAATGCTATTGTCCTGGTCAAAGAGATACGGGAGATGCTCAAAGGCTATGAGAAAGAGTTCCCGGAGTTCAAGTTCAGCGTCTATTCCGATACCTCGGTATGGATCAAGAACCGTCTTAACACGGTCTTCTCAAATATTCTCTTCGGTCTCTTTCTCGTATTTTTGGCGATGATGCTTACCGTCAACCGAGGTATTGCCTTCGTCGTCGCTTTGGGTATCCCGCTTTCGTTCATGATAGGACTGATAGTGACGGAGAAGATCGGTTACTCTTTGAACATGCTTTCGCTTTTAGGCGGACTTATCGCACTGGGTATGCTGGTCGACGAAGCCATCGTCGTCGCGGAAAACATTTATAGACACCTTGAGATGGGACATGAACGGCGCGAAGCTGTCATCAAAGGGACGATGGAGATGTTTCCTGCCGTCACGGCTGCGACTTTGACGACAGTCTTCGCATTCTTGCCGCTGCTGATGATGACGGGTGAGATGGGGACCTTTATCCGCATACTTCCTATCATGATCTCGGTCTTGCTACTCTCGTCGCTGTTTGAGGCTTTTTACTTTCTTCCTCTGCATGCCAAAGATTTTTTACGGGTACGTCGAGAAGACCATGTCAGCCATGATATGTGGAAGAAGTTCTACGGTGCTTATGAAAAAGCCCTCTATTTTCTTCTTAAAAGAAAGAAGACTGCTCTTATTGTGATGGTCTCTTCGATCCTTGCCGGAACGGTACTACTTGGTAGCATGTCGAAGTTTCAGCTCTTTCCGAACTTTGACGTGACGCAGGTCTTTGTCTCGGGTAAACTGGAGATAAACCACGATCTGCAGGATTCCGAGAAGGTTATCTCTCAGATCGAAAAAGTCATTTTAGATTATAAAAAAGAGGGGGAAATCATCTCGGTGACTTCGACGGTCGGCATTCGTCTGGATGCCAAGAACCAGGCTCAGGTCGGCGAGAACCTTTTTCATATCTTTATAGACCTGCATGAGCGCGCGCCCTCAAACTTTTTTGAGCGTTACATCAATCCCTATATCTCCCTCGAGTATGATGCGGATCTTCTGACACGCAGCAGAGAAGCTCTTGTGATAGCAGAAGATATCAAAGCCCTGATAAAGCCCTTTGAAACAATGGAAGAGAAGGGCGTCAAGGTCTTTGACGAACTTCGTGTGATCACGCCAGGTACGGGTGTCGTCAAAAACGATGTCGAGATCGCGCTTTCAGGTAAGCCGGATGAAGAACTTTTGGCCGGACTGAGACGCATTGAAGATGAGATGAAGAAACACGAAGGCATCACCAATATCGCCAATGACGCTACCGAAGGAGAAAAAGAGTTAAAACTGCGTATCAACAGCTACGGACAGAAACTTGGGTTTACCGAGGAGGTCCTTAACAGGGAACTGCGGGCCTACTACCTTCAGGGCGAGTACGGAAAGATGTTCAACAAGTCGGGCTTGGTGCGCATTCGTGTGGAGAGTTTGAAAAAAGATGATTACGAGAACCTCTACCGGCTTGAGCTGAACATTCCCGGTACGCAAAAACAGGTACGTCTCAAAGAGATAGCCGACTTTATCATGCAGACGGCCTATGTCAGCATAGACAAAGAAGACGGAAAGCGCATCCGTACTGTCTTCGCCTCTTTGGAGAAGTCCAAGATAACCGCGGGTGAGGTGACAAAACTTTTGGCTCCCTTGATGAAGACTCTGAAAGATGAAGGTTTCGGTGTGGATGTCAAGGGTGAACAGCAGGAAAATGAGAAGACGATGCGTGAAGTGTCACAGGCACTTATCATAGCGCTGTTTCTGATCTTTATCACCTTGGTGTGGCTTTTTGACTCCCTGGTGGATTCGCTTGTCGTCCTATCTAATGTCATCTTTCTTGTCTGGTTCGGTGTACTGGTAGGACACATAATAATGGGTATAAACCTGACAATGCCGAGTATGATTGGTGCGGTCGGTCTTGCAGGAGTCGTCGTCAACGACGGTCTTTTGATGGTCCTTTTCATCCGAAGAGCCAAGACTATGGAAGAGGTTGTCAAATATGCGCGCACTCGTTTCAGACCGATCATACTTACGTCGATAACAACGGTGCTTGGGCTTGCGACCCTGATCTTCTTTGCTTCGGGTCAGGCGATGATACTGCAGCCAATGGCCATCTCTTTGGGGTACGGTATCGCCTGGGCAACCGTACTCAACCTTCTGTATGTCCCGCTTCTGTATGCGGTGGTCAGAAAAATACCACCCAAGGACCAATTAGAGGTCTAAAGGACTTTTGAGACTCTTTTTGATGATGTAGGTGTATATCATCGTCGACCTTCTTTATTTCTCCTTGTACGTAAACAAATGCCTGATATTGTCTTATAGGTACAGATGATTTACTCCAAACAGCTCAATGCAGTCAAAAAT
>JBFEIF010000029.1:0-21363 GCA_041553795.1 Sulfurimonadaceae bacterium | reverse complement strand
TTTCTTTATATTGTGCTTGCAGATAATTATCAACCAAGGAGTGAAGCGCATTGAACAAAGACAGCTGAAGACTCAGGACAGATTCTTGCATCTCAAAAGCCCGGCGTACATCCTCTTGCGTAAGGTAGTGGATATATTTTTCAACCGTGTTCGCATATTTGATATCAAGCTCTTTAAAACGCTCTTTATAGATATCCAGTTCTTCAAGGATAAGGCCTGTCTTTTCAATAGAGCCCTTAAAACTGCCTATTTTTATCAGCCGTGTCTTAGCTTCACTGACACTACCAAGCTCAGTAAGCAAGATCGTATTGAGCGGTAATTCGGTACTAAGCAGATAGCCGATATTCTCAAGAGCCGGACTTGCAGGAGCAAAGTGGCCGATATTGAGATGACGCATCTGCTGATACAGATAGGACTTATACTCCTTCGCAATCTTTAAAAACCTCTTCTGGTCTTTTCCTGCCAGAGCAAGATCAAGTTTTTCATAAAAACTTTGACAACGCTCTTGAATCTTTTTATCCTGAGATAAAAGCAAGTCTGTCTCAGCTTCTCTTAGACGTTCCTTGTTCGTTTTCATCCGAGTGAGCAATATAAGCGAATCCTGCTCCTGCAACGAAGCCAGAAAACTGTTCTCTAGATCCTGAACGATAAAGATAGTCTTATAAAGAGCATCGTTTCTTTCCAATTCGATCAATCCCTTCTGCATCATTGAGGATTGTTTTTTGAGATCCTGATAGACAAGATATGATGTGCAAGCAAGAGGGATGAGAAGAAAGAGTGAAGTAAAGAGGATCTTGTTTAAGTATGAGACCTTTCCCATAAAGCGTACAGCCGGCTTAAAAAGGGAGAGGATCATCATCTTAAACATAAGGAAGGGGAACTACTCTTTTGTCACGATATACAAAGACTCATGGTTAAGTTTCTTTAGTATATCCATAACATGGACAAAGTCCTGAAATTTTGATTCTTTATCACTTCGAAGGACTACTATATCCTTTTTCGATAACTTTTCAAGACGTACCTGAAGTTGAGACAGTTCCACCTTTTCTTTATCCAGGAAAAGCTCTCCGTCTTTGGTCACATAGATGGTGACCTCCTTATTATCCGACTTCTTGTCAGAGGATTTGGCTTCGGGAAGATCAACCGGGATGATCCCCTGACGGATAAAGGTAGCCGTTGTCAAGACCATGACAAGGAGTACAAGCATGATATCGATAAAAGGAATGACGTTCATCGATGACATAGGACGGCGTTTCATAGACATAGTCCCTTACCCCTGAACGCTGTTTTTGTGTTCGATATCCCAATAGGCCAAAATACGTTCCATCTTGCGCAAGAGGACGTTATAGAAAATACCGGATGGGATAGCGACGATAAGTCCCATTGCCGTTGCCTTTAATGCCAGAGCAAGACCGCCCATTATCTGCTTTGTATCAACCGCACCTGTTTCTCCAAGAGAATAAAAAGTCAGCATGATCCCTAAGACCGTCCCCAAAAGTCCGATATAGGGTGCATTGACAGTAATAGTAGCGATTGTAGAGACGTTATTGGCAAGCTCAAGTTCAAGCTTGTCACGGTTTTCATGAGCACGTACATCGATCGTCTTGTAGTACATGATCCTCTCGACAAAAAGCCATAGCGCCAAGACGCTCATTATGATCAAAATACCGATCACACCGTAATCAATACCGCTTTCTGCCATTTTTGTCCACTGTTCTGGCTGCATTCATTCTCCTCTTATTTGTTCATCAGGCCTTGCGGACCCTTAGTTGATATAATTAAAGTCAAGGATGATCTTCGTTCCCTGATCCTTTTTGGAATCGACATAGATCTTGATCTTATTGCGGTCACAATACTCTTTTACAAGGCCTAGACCGAGTCCCTGCCCTGTATTCTCTTTGTCTTCTTGATAATAATGTTCAAAGGCCTTAAGAAAGAAGTCTTCTTCCATCCCGATACCTTCATCTTCCACACATAGCTGCATTGCGTGAAGGTATATCTTGATAAGCGAATCAGGCTTTGAATATTTCACTGCATTATGGACAAGATTATCCAGGACTTTTAAAAAACCAATTGTATCTATTTTTACACTAGAACTTTCTAAATCGGCATGGAAAGCTATCTGAGGAAAGATCTCCTTATAGGATTCAAGCCTCTGTTCAATAAGCTCCTTAAGGTCACAGAGCTCAAGCTCGACCTTGTGGATCTGCTTTTTGATCGTGTAATCAAGCTCTTTATACATCACTTCAAGTGTCTTTGCCGCCTGGTTGATCCGTTCAAGGCGTTTGATGTTTTTAGGGTCCTGCTCTTTTTTAAGAAGCATCTGCGTATTAGCCGAGATACTCGCAACAGGAAGGTTTAATTCATGCAACGTCTGGCGGCTTAAAAGCTCCAGTTCATTGGAACGTTTTTCAAGCGGCTCTATAAGATAGCGGATATGCCCGGTACTAATGACAAAACCTGCTACCAGAGTCATCATCATTACAAACCAAAGGGGAAAGGAATCATGCGCATTATAGGCAAAGAGCGCCGATAAAGAGATCGTACTCATAAAGATCATGGGAAGGATGAACTTATCATGCGGATTCATAGATATACCCCACTCCGCGGATGTTCTTCAAAGACTCTGTCCCCAGGATCTTTTTAAGACGGTTGATGTAGACACGGACGGCACCGTCGCTTCCCTCTTCTTCCGTACGCCACAGTGTCTCAAAGATCATCTCTTTGGATACGACCTTGTCTTTGTTATGGAAGAACAGGGCCAGAAGCTCAAACTCACGAAGCGTCACTTCAACCGCTATCCCGTCTTTGTAAAGACGTTTTTGCTCCAGGTCAATACATATGTTTTGAATGCACTGTTTGCTTTCACCCCTGTAGCGCTTCATGACGGACAGGATGCGCAGATGCAGTTCCTCCAGATCGACCGGTTTGCGCAGATAATCATCACAACCCTTTAAAAAGCCCTCTTTCATCACTTCTTTGTCTTGATAAGAAGTCAGGAAAATGGCAGGAGTCAGATCGCCGCTTTGGCGCAGAGAGTCCAAAAACTCGATACCGCTCATCAAAGGAAGGTTGATGTCAAGAAGATAGAGGTCAAACTTCTGTTCGTAGGTAAGATCCAATGCCTGATGGGGGTTGTGCGCACTGACTATATCGAAACCCTCTTCTTCAAGGAAGTCTTCAAGACTCTCGCAGAAGAGGAGATCATCCTCTAAAAGCAGGACCTTAATCGACATCCTCTATTGACCATCCTATACTTTCACCCGCATACATAGGGACAACGCCCTTATAGTTATCCGGAACCTTAAACGCTCTGTTCACAAGCGTTACCTCTTTAAACTCAGGACAGATATTGTAAATACTCTGGGCATTGTCTGAGACAAAGGCTTGAAGGTTCTCTAACTTGCCGTGTTTGTCAAAGATCTCACACAGAAGCTGAAGGGCTATCGGTGCTGTAAAGACACCTGCAGCACATCCGCAAGACTCTTTTTTATCTCTTGGATGCGGCGCAGAATCCGAACCGAACATAACTTTCGGATGAGCATTGAGCGCTACTTCCAAAAGAGCGTCACGGTCCTCAGGACGTTTGGCTATGGGCTTGCAGAAAAGGTGGGGCTTCAGCATCCCTCCGGCCACATCGTCAAGACTGATCAAGAGATGATGTACCGTGATCGTCGCGTAAAGGTTTGCATGTTTGTCCAGCATATCCACAGCCGCTTTGGTCGTAATATGCTCCATAATGATCTTGAGTTTTGGAAAATTCGTCGCCAAGGCATCATAGATATTCATGAACTCGGCTTCTCTGTCCATCACAAAACCATCTGTCTCACCATGGACGCACAAAGGAATGCCCAGCTCGGACATAGCCGTCAGGGTAGGACGCATCTCATCAAGGTCGAAGTTCTTCACCCCGCCTTCCGAGTTTGTCGTGATCCCGGCAGGATAGAGTTTTATAGCCGTAAGCTCTTCTGCGATGTCTGCCAGAAACTCTTTATCGTAGTTCTGATAGAACAGGGTCATATAGGGTTCAAAACCGCCGTTATCGCTAAACTCTCCTATATCATCAAACTCGTCTTCGTCTGCCGCTTCCATACCGACAGCCTGAAGGATACGTTCTTTATAAGCCAGAAGTTCCTCTTTTGAACGTACCGGCGGTACCAGGTTAGGCATGATCAGCGCACCCGAAAAACTGTAAGCTGAAAGAAGGGCTATATTTTCCAACATAAGCCCGTCGCGCAGATGAAGATGCATGTCTAGAGGCATCAATAAAGTGTGTTGTTTCATAATAGTTTTCCTTTTATTTTTCGTTGCTTACCGCTTCTTTCGAAGCTTCTATCAATGCGTTAAGATGATGTTCATAAAGCTGTGCATCTTTCAGGTCTTCCGCCTCAAAGCGTGTGACCAAGACAGGTGTCGTATTGCTTGCGCGTACAAGGCCCCAGCCATTTTCAAAGATCACACGGACACCATCGACCTCTATGATATCTTTGATATCAGGGAAATCAATAGGCGGTGCCTGAAGCTTTGTCTTCAGTGCTTCAATGATCTTAAACTTCTCTTTTTCAGTTGTCTTTATCTTGATCTCTTCCGTTGAGAAGACCTGCGGAAGCATATCGACTTCGGCATCGATATCCATACCTCTGTGGATCAACTCCAGGATCCGAAACGTCGTATAGATTGCATCGTCATAACCGAAGTATCTGTCATTGAAAAAGATATGTCCGCTTACTTCGGCCGCCAGATCGGCATTCGTCTCTTTTATCTTCACCTTGAGGTTCGAGTGTCCTGTCTTGTACATGATCGCTTTTCCACCGCGTGCACGGATCGTGTCATACATAACCTGTGAACATTTCACCTCGCCGATGACAGTCGGACTGGACATCTGCTTGCTTAACAAGAGGGCCATGATATCGCCCTTGATATTGTGCTTTCGTGTCAGGACCGCGATCCGGTCTGCATCGCCGTCATAAGCAAAGGCGATCTCACCTTCACGGTTAAGAAGCAGCTTGATGTCTTCAAGGTTCTCTTCTTCGGAAGGATCGGGGTGGTGATTTGGGAAAGTCCCGTCCGGGTCCACATATATCCCCTTTGCCTTCAAGCCGAGTCTCTCGAAGATCGAAGGCAGAACAGAACCGGCGACACCGTTGCCGCAATCATAGACTATGTTCAATTCCATACCGCGCAAGTGTTCGAACTCCTTGACGATATAGTCGCTGTACAGGGTCGAAGCATCAAATACCTCATACTCGTCACTGTCGGGAATGATCTCCACCATCGCTTCGATCTCGCGGCCAAGTGCATAGATATCCTCACCAAAGAAAGGTGCCTTGTCGACTGTTATCTTAAAGCCGTTGTATTCAGGAGGATTATGCGAACCTGTGATCATGACAGAAGCGGAAGGTGTCACGACACTTCCGCTTTCAAGATGAAGCTCCTGGTAGTTTGTAAAATAATTGACGGAAGTAGGAACAAGCTGTATATTGATCACTTTTTTGCCCGCATGGACAAATCCGGCGCAAAGCCATTCAAAAAGTTTCGGCGAGTGCGTACGCGCATCATAGCCTATACTCACATACTCGCCCACAACTTTCTGCCCCAGAGTAAAACCGATCTTCTTTACCGTATCTTCGTTCAGTTCTTTCTCGAATATACCGCGTATATCATATTCTCTGTAAATCGACATTGCAACCCCGGATATTGTTTTTTTCTCTGAGAGATTATATTTAATATTTGTTAAGACTTAGCTTTTAATTAAGCTTGTAGACGATCGGAATACGCAAGGCAAGTGTCTCTTTAGGATGGGGAAAAGAGGAAGACGCTTTTTTGACCGTATTGATAGCCGACTTTTTCAAGATAGATGCGACGACACCCATGGCTTCTATATCATAGACCTCGCCATTTGCATTGAGTCTGAAGGAGACCATCGTTTCTCCTTCTATACCTCTTTTTTGTGCCAGACGCGGATAGCTAAGATTTTTTCGTATCAGAGCGTTGATAAGCGCGATATTGTCCTTCATGTACTGGGCTTCATAGCTCAGTTTCGGCTCTGCACTCACGACTGTCTGGGCACTCTGCTCCTGTAAAGAGACTTCTTCCATCACGGGCGGTGCGCTTTTCTGCTCAGACGCTTCAAGGCGTTCTTCTACTTCGGCAGTCTCTTCTTGTACCGGCTTAGGGAGAAGCTTCTCTTCAAGCATCGCGACTCTCTTCACAGGCGCAGTCTCTGCTTGTCTGACAACTTTTTTTACCGGTACGGTCTCTGCCTTCTTTGTGACAGTTTTTTTGACGATCGTCTTCTTTTCAGCGGAAATCTCAGTAGGCGGAGTCTTTGTATGGCGGACTTTTAACGTATTCATATCAGGCGTGCTTTGAAGAGCAGGCGAGCAGATAGTCATATCGTTTAGGTTTACAAGACTGTAGCTCTCATGTGCTTTTTCCTGCTTCATGTAGATAAACACAGCTATCAAGGCGAAGAACAGATGTATAGAGATGGAATAAAAAAATGATTTGTATTTCAGTCCGCTAGAATTCATGTAAGGATTATAAATAAAAAGTGTTACAAAAGTATTAACAAAAAAATCTCAAGGCTATATACAGACATGATTATCAAAGTTTTTCAGGCAAGGGGCTTTGCTGTTTCCCTCCGGCAGAGTACCTGAAACTATTTGAGAAAAGCACTCTGCATGGCTCTTATCATAACCAATAGCGGGGGTAATGGCGTATAGGGTTTTTCGAAAGATTGTTGACGACAAGCGCAATGGACAACATGACCAAAGCCCCTGAAAGTATCGGTAAGATTGCCAGCTAATAGCCAAGTGCGCATGGACCTGTTCACTCCCGATAACCGCGTCAGATGCATAAGAAGAATGGAAAACGAGACTGCCATAGCACTTAAAAGCGAAAGGTCAAAAGGAAGATAAGCATAAACGCTTATCGGTATAAGCGCCGATAAGAAAAATACCGTCTGAGGTGTTCATCCCCATCAGACTATTCAAGCCTGAGATAGCATATATCCCTAAAAAAGCACCCAGCCATGACCATACAATCTTGGAGATAGGCTTTCTTTCAGGTGAGCTTTCACACTCCCTTTCATCCGGCCAGAATAGCACTGTATAGCCTTTAGCATCTCTTTTTCCTTCAGAGCTCAACGTAAAGCTGTTCTTCCCTTTTGATCAGGACATCGGCTAAAAAGAAGTACGCCTCTTTCCAGGCATTCATGATATCTGCAGATGCTGCCTCTCCGAGGATCTCTTCTATCGCACTTAAAAGTGCTCCGCCGACAAGAGGGTAATGTTCAGGTCTGATCTTTGTCTTGACATGAGCCTGGGCTATCGTCTCGATCCCCTTTCCAAGTGCTCCCAGGTTATCGATGTTCGCAGCATAGGCATATACGGCCTGTGCCAGTTTCTTGTATTGGTCCGGCTCTGCATCTTTGAAAAGTTCTTTTAGTTCAGGATTGCGTTCAAACAGGATCGCGTACATCGCTATTGTGATCTCTTCGCCTTTTTCCTTTAAGAGAGGTGCTGTTGCTTTGATTATTGCTGTAGTATTTTCATTCATCTGATACTCCTTGTATACTTGATATTGGAGGAATTATACATAAGCGTTTGAAAAAAGATATTGACTATTGTCAAGAAAAGATCACTTAGACCGATTGATAGCCCAAAGCGGTCTTCTCAATTTTTCCTTCCTTTTGAAGCTGCTTGAGATTACGTGAAAAAGTCTCCGCCGTCATCCCTAAGACGGAGGCGATCTCATAATGCTTCAGTTCGCTGCCAAGTACACCGTTTTGCTGATAAAAATGCAAGACCTTCTCTTTGGCACTGGAAGCGATATTGAGGTGGATATTGTGTTGAAGAAGCTGTATCTTTCCAAGCAGAGACTGAATCACTTCATACGAGATATGGGGATCACGTAAAAACTCTTCGATAAAGGTATCTAGATTGATTTTGACAACCGCTCCCTTGGACTTGAAAACGGCAGTGGAAGGAAAAGGTATGCCTTTAAGAATCGCCGGTTCAGCCAGCATAGCGTAAGGACGGAACAGACCGATGATGATCTCATTTCCCTTATTGTCATGCTTAAAGACACTGACAACACCCTCGATAAGTATCAGAAGGTGATCACTCGTATCCCCCTTCATAAAAAGATAGGCATCCTTTTCATAATTATGAACGGAGCAGATCTTTGTCAATCTTTCCAACTCATTATTATCCATGAAGGAGAAAAGATAGATCTCTTTCAAGATAGAAGCAAGTCGGTTCTGGCTCATCTTAATATCTTTTAAGATCTAATTATCATATAGAACGCTGATGTTCCGGATAGGCTTCAAGTCCGCACTCGTCAATATCAAGTCCCTGCATCTGTTCTTCATCGCTTGCTCTGAACGTGAAGACCATGTTAATCAGATAGATGACGATAAAAGAGGATACGAAAGCAAAGACACCGACGACAAGAACACCCTTTACCTGTCCCATCAATGTGATCCCGTTTTCAGGGTCGGCTGCGAATATACCGACTGCCAAGGTTCCCCAGATACCGTTGATAAGGTGAACAGAGAGAGCACCGACAGGGTCATCTATATGAATCTTGTCAAACAGCGGTACAGCAAAGACGACCAGGCTTCCGCCGATCAGACCGATGATAATAGGCTGATAGATATCATACAGGTCAGGACCTGCTGTCACAGCGACCAAGCCACCTAAGGCACCGTTCAGGATCATAGTGATATCAAACTTTCTATAACGGGCATACATGATGATCCCCGCAATAATAGCGCCTGCAAGACCGGATGTATTGGTGTTCATGATCGTCAAAGCGACCGCATCAGCCCCCTCTCTTGTCGTGATAGAACCGACTGACCCCCCATTAAAACCGAACCATCCAATCCACAGTAAAAAAGCGCCAAGAACGACCAGAGGAATATTCGAAGCCGGGATGACCCGTACTTTTCCATTGATATAACGGCCCTTTCTTGAGCCCATGATCAAGATGGCCGCCAGAAGCGCCCATCCTCCTGTCGAGTGTATGACCGTCGAACCTGCCAGGTCATACATATTTAGCGCAAGTGCTGTTCCTTCAAGGAAGTTTGCACCCCAGGTAATATTAACGACAGTAGGATAGATAAAAGCACCCATGACAATCGTAAAAACAGTCAGAGGGATGATACGGACACGTTCGCTCACACCCCCGCTCATGATGTTGATCGTCTTTCCGACAAAGGCCATCTGGAACATAAAAGCAGCATACATGCTCAAGGAGCTGCTTTCCCAGGAACCAAAGGCAAACTTGTACCCGATCAGCAAAAATGCCAGCGATGCGACAGCATAGATCATTGTGTTGACGGTCAATACAGTCGAGACGTTCTTTGTTCGTACCAGACCTGCTTCCAGCATAGCAAACCCAGGAACCATCAAGATGATCAAGACCATAGAAAAAAGTACAAATAACGTATCAATGATATACTTAAAGTCACTTATGAGAAGGTATTCATTCATTCATCACCCTTAAAAATAATTGGGAATTATGACTTAGATGAAATTAGGTAGCAATTAAATACTGCTATATAACCAAGATTATTAGTGTTTTTTTTGCTTTTGTTACATTGAATCTGATATTTGATTGTAGGAAGTGGTTTGGATGAATGGGAAAGAGGTTCTCTACGGTCTTATAGACCCGAAGAGAAGATTGTTTACGAGGCCGCGGTTATACAGCTTCGTTGTCAGTCTCACCTGTACGGATACGAACGATCTTGTCGATATCAGATACGAATATCTTACCGTCACCGATCTTACCAGTACGCGCAGCTTCGACAATAGTATTGACTGTCTGCTCTACACTCTCGTCTGTTACGACAAGCTCGATCTTGATCTTCGGAAGAAAATCAACCACGTATTCTGCGCCGCGGTAAAGTTCACTATGTCCTTGTTGACGGCCATAACCCTTTACCTCGCTCACTGTCATACCTGTTACACCTATCTCAGCCAGCGCATCTTTCACATCTTCTAATTTGAATGGTTTTACTACCGCTTCAATTTTTTTCATAAACGATCCCTTATAAATCTTTATTTACTCAAAAGGTGGAATCACCCACCCTTTTCTGAGGTATTTTTATTAATCGATTTGACTCAATAACAGGATGAAGATCTCCATCTGTAGTGAGATACCCATTTTGTAACGCTATCTTAGTACAGTCTCGCAAAAGCGAAACTTAAAAGTTGAATCCACGTTCTCCGTGAACAGACTCATCCAGACCCATAACTTCTTTATCTTCGATAACACGACGTCCCCCTGTGATCGCTACAGCGATATAGTAGACAACAACTGTACCGACAAGCGTGAACAGACCGACTATAACGACTGACTGTAGTTGTACCATGAACTGTCCAAAGACGTCAGGGGCCATACCAGCGGCTACATTCTCTGCAGACAGAGACTCTTTAAGCGGACCGTCCCAAAGAAGGTTCGTGTCTTTAAGAGCAAAAAGACCTGTTGCCAATGCACCCCATAGACCTGCCAGGAAGTGAACACCAAAGGCATCCAAAGAATCGTCATAGCCAAGTTTTTTCTTCATCACCGTCACACCGAAGAAAGCAAATGCCGCACCGATACTACCGATGATGAAAGCACCGCTTACATCGACGAAACCGGCTGCCGGAGTGATCGCAACAAGACCTGCGATAGCACCAGTCGCTGCACCAAGCAGTGTCGGCTTTTTGTAAACAAACCACTCAAGAGCCATCCATACAATCGTTGCTACCGATGCAGCAATAGTCGTTGTCAAGAAAGCAAGACCGGCGATCGCGTTTGCACCGAATGCAGAACCACCGTTGAACCCGTACCAACCGAACCATAGAATAGCCGCACCCAGTGCAGTCAGGATGATCGAAGCAGGTTTCATAGCAGTCTTTGGATAACCCGCACGCTTACCGACCAAAATAGCAAGGACAAGACCGGCAAGACCACCGTTCATATGTACGACTGTACCGCCGGCAAAGTCAAGCGCACCAAGGTCAAACAGGTAACCGCCACCCCATACCATGTGTGTGATCGGAGCATAGACTACTAGACCCCAGATCGCAACGAAGGCAAGCCATGTAGAAAACTTGATACGTTCAATAACCGAACCGGATGCGATCGCCACAGTAATAGCAGCAAAAGTACCTTGGAACACGACAAAGACAAGCTCAGGGAATGCCCCTAGCCCGTTAATAGCATTGTAATCAACACCACTAAGGAAAAGAGCACCAAAACCACCGATAACCTTGTTCATGGCACCTTCAGCGACACCAAATGCAATAGAATAACCTGCGATTATCCATACGACAAAAGCAACGACAAAGGCAGCGAATACCATCGCATATGTATTGATGATGTTCTTAGAACGTGTCATACCGCCGTAAAACAGTGCCAAACCTGCTGGTGTCATCAAAAGCACTAAAGCTGTTGATATCATCATCCAAGCTGTATCACCCGAATCAATCGTCGGGACATCTTCTGCCAAAGCAAGAAGCGGAGTGAGCAGTAAAGCTGCAAACAATTTTTTCATTTAACTATCCTTTTAAAATAAATCTGCAGAAAGTATAACTTTTGTAGAAATTTTTTTATCCTATAAAATGATTAATATTTAATCATTTTCTTTTTTGACGCCCTGACACAGATAAGCTGTTACTATTTAACGCTTATTTTAAATTTTAAATCTTTTCTTTAAGTTTTACACCGCTTCTTTATCTATAACTTAACCTACATTAGTTATTATCTAGACAATTTTTAGAAAACTGCCCTGTTCTGATCCTAATTCAATATAATGTATTGTTATCAAGGGGCTGATTTTCAAATATAAGAGGATTTGCATGAGCGATTTACTGGAAGAGAACCAGAATATTGAGAATATTAATATAGAAGACACCGTTAAAGCATCGTATCTTGATTACTCGATGAGCGTAATCATCGGTCGTGCGCTTCCGGATGTCCGCGATGGACTTAAGCCGGTTCACCGCCGTATCCTATATGCAATGGATAAGCTAAACCTCTCAGCGGGTGCTAAGTATAAAAAATCTGCACGTATCGTCGGTGACGTTATCGGACAGTACCACCCTCACGGTGACAACTCTGTATATGACGCACTTGTCCGTATGGCACAAGATTTCTCTATGCGTATGACCCTGGTCGACGGTCAGGGTAACTTCGGTTCCGTTGATGGCGACAACGCGGCAGCGATGCGTTATACGGAAGCACGTATGACAAAGTATGCCGGCGAACTTATGAAAGACCTCGACAAAGACACTGTTGACATGATAGACAACTACGACGGCACTACACAGGAACCTTCTGTCTTTCCTACCCGTGTTCCCAACCTTTTGATAAACGGTTCATCGGGTATTGCGGTCGGTATGGCGACCAACATCCCTCCTCACAATCCGGGAGAGGTCATCGGAGCGCTTATCCACCTTCTTGACAACCCTCAGGCAACACTACAAGAGATAATGAAGTATATCAAAGCACCTGACTTTCCTACCGGTGCTACTATCTATGGCCAAAAAGGTATCCTCGACGCGTATGAGACAGGACGCGGCCGTATCAAACTTCGCGCCAAAACCCATATAGAGAAAAAAGGGAACAAAGACGTCATCGTCATCGACGAACTTCCTTATCAGGTCAACAAAGCGCGTCTCGTTGAAAGTATTGCACTTTTGGTCCGTGACAAGTCTATCGAAGGTATCGCAGAGATCCGTGACGAGTCTGACCGCGA
Source organism: Sulfurimonadaceae bacterium (assembly GCA_041553795.1). Lineage (GTDB taxonomy): Bacteria > Campylobacterota > Campylobacteria > Campylobacterales > Sulfurimonadaceae. The sequence goes on along the minus strand of JBFEIF010000029.1, from coordinate 8,612 downwards.
GGGTCTTCGTGTCGTCATCGAACTTAAACGTGATGCTATGCAGGAGATCGTACTCAACAACCTCTACAAACAGACAAATATGCAGACGACATTCGGTATTATCATGCTGGCGATCAAAAACCAGGAACCGTTTGTCTTCAAACTGATGGAAGTCCTGAGTACTTTCATCTCTCACCGTAAAACGGTCATCATCCGCCGTACTATCTTTGATCTTGAAAAAGCAAAGGCGAAGGCGCATATTTTAGAGGGCCTTAAAAAAGCACTAGACCACATCGATGAGATCATCAAACTTATCCGTGCTTCTGCTGATACAGCTGCAGCAAAAGAAGGTCTGATCAGTACATTCTCTTTCTCTGAACTTCAGGCTCAGGCGATCCTGGACATGCGTCTTCAAAAGCTTACAGGCCTTGAGCGCGAGAAGATCGAAAACGAACTTAGAGAGCTGCATGCCCTTATCGAATACCTTGAGTCCATTCTTAAAAGCGAAGAGGTCCTGCATTCTATCATCAGAGAAGAACTTGTCGAAGCGCAGGAGACTCTTACAACGCCACGTCTTACAGACATCGTAGATAATTATGACGATATCGATATCGAAGACCTTATCCCTAACGAGCCGATGGTCGTCACGATCACACACAGAGGCTACATCAAGCGTGTACCTTTGGCTCAGTATGAGAAACAGCATCGCGGCGGAAAAGGCAAGATCGCTGTTACAACATATGATGATGACTTTATCGAAAGCTTCTTCACGTGTAACACGCACGACACACTGCTTATCGTTACCAACCGCGGACAGCTGCACTGGTTAAAAGTGTATAAGATCCCAGAAGGTTCACGAACAGCAAAAGGCAAGGCGATCGTCAACCTGATCAACCTTGTACAGGATGAAGAGATCCAGTCTATCATCCCGACGACAGATTTTAATGAAGAGAACTCTCTTGTACTCTTCACGAAAAACGGTATCGTCAAACGTACCAATCTGAGCGAGTTTGCAAACGTACGTTCCAGCGGCGTCCGTGCTATAGTGCTTGATGACGATGACGTGCTTGTAACAGCGAAGATCTCGACTAAAGACACTCAGTATCTGTTCATCTTGACACATCAGGCGCAATGTATTAAATTTGACATTGACAAGACGAGAGACCAGGGCCGTACAACACGCGGTGTAAGAGGTATCAAGTTCAAACATGAAGGCGATTATGTCATCGATGCGAATATCATCGCAAATGATGAACAAGAGATCTTGACGGTCAGTGAAAAAGGTATCGGTAAACGTACGACTGCCGAAGAGTACCGTCTGACAAACCGCGCTGGTTCCGGTGTTATCGCTATGAAGCTTAACAATAAGACAGGCAACTACGTCGTCGGATGTCTGATGGTCGATGAATCCATGGATATGATGGCATTGACGAAGACAGGCAAGATGATCCGTGTCGATATGCAAAGCATCTCCAAATCAGGACGCAACACTTCCGGCGTCTACATCATCAAAGGCGATGATGTCATCAGTATCTCTCGCTGTGCGAAAAAAGAAGAGACTGAGGATGAGGGAGAAGAGGAGGAATAAGCCCTCTCCTTCTCTGAAGCCCACTCCTTTCTCTAGCAGTAAAACTCCCTACTCAAACTCTTTATAAAAAAGCTCAAACAAACATCAACTATCCTGTTCAGACTGACCCAATAGGATCAAAGAGAGTCAACACAGTAGATCATATACTTTGGAACAAACTTTGCTTTAAGAGTCTCAATATATTAAGATGCAAGGATGTGTGATGAAAAAGACAGTACTACTTAGTGCACTATTATCAGTTGTGATATTTGCAAATGAAGCACCCGTAACCCCGGTAAATACCGTAGAAGAGCCGAAAAAACTCCAGACAGTCGATCCGATCGTCGTGACACCCGTTGTCGTCCAGCCTGTAGTTGTGACACCTGCTGCCAAGACAAAGCAGACGCGCGAAGAAGAAAAAGACGAACATGTCTGTCCTGTCAATATGGACAAACCTACAAAACAGATGCCAACGGAAAGCTATAAGCAGATCCGCATCAATGTCATCGGCCAGGGTGTAGCGCCGACGATGACTTCTTCACCGGCACAGGCCTATGCTCTTGCAAAACGTGCAGCGATCGCAGATGCATACAGACTGCTTGCAGAAAAAGTAAAAGGCGTCAGAATCGAAGGTTCAGACAAGATCAAAAACATGATGGTACAGCGTTCTGAAGTACGTACCTTTGTTGATGCCGTGATCGCAGAGGCAGAGATCATCGAGACCGTCTTCAAAGACGGACTGTGTGAAGTAGAGATGGAACTATCGATCGATCCTGAGCAATGGCGTTCTATCTTAGCTTCGCGCTAATCCTCTCAGCCACATGGCTGAACGCATCCCAGACTTACATCTTAAGCTACCGCGCACAGATCAAAGATGCGGTAGTCATATCCGAATCTTTTCACTATGCCAAGAGTATGCAGGAAATCAAAGCCCACCCCTGTGAGAAGATACTGATCGATTCCCCTTATGAGACCGACCCGGAAAATATCATCAGAAAAAACAAAGAGAAGATCGTCGATTTTTTGACACGTCAGGGTCTGCATACACGTTCATATGAAAAAGTAAGTCATCTTAAAAGCAGTTCGCTTATCACGATAACTATCCCACCTAGCTATGTAACAGTCGATTTTAATGATGATTACGCTATAATCACGCGACTTGTTTTAGACTAAAAAAACACCCCAAAGCTAAAGGAGAGCTACGTGAAGATCGCTATAGTTGAAGATGATATCAATATGCGTAAATCCCTTGAAATAGCGATGGGGGATTATGATGAGTTTGAGATCGTTGCCTTTAAAAATGCCAAAGACGCTCTCGCAAAGATCGATGACAGCTTCGAGCTGGTTGTCACCGACATCAATATGCCGGGTATGGACGGTATCGAGTTTGTAAAAACACTCAACGGGAAGTATGAAGTTATCATCATGACAGGAAATGCGACCCTGCAAAAGGCCATTGACTCTATCCAGCTCGGTGTCAAAGACTTTTTACTCAAACCTTTTGAGATCGAGACGCTTGTCACTGCTATCAAACGCTCCCATAAGATACAAGAAGTCGTCAAAAAGACAGCAAAAAAGAGTAAACAGCAATGTTCGACTTCAGGATTTGCCGCTTCCTCTCCTGCTCTTGAAAAAGCCGTTACAATGGCTGAAAAAGCAGCCAAGACAGATGCGTCGATCCTCTTGACCGGAGAAAGCGGTGTCGGCAAAGAGGTCTTTGCAAAGTTTATCCATACCTCCTCTCCGCGGAACAAGAAGCCTTTTATCGCCATCAATATGGCTGCGATACCTGAGAACCTCATAGAGAGCGAGCTTTTCGGTTTTGAGAAAGGTGCCTTTACCGATGCGATGCAGGCAAAACCGGGTCAATTCGAATTGGCAAACGGAGGAACGCTTTTTCTTGATGAGATTGGAGAGATGCCCTTTGGCGTTCAGGCTAAACTCTTGCGTGTCCTGCAAGAAAGAGAAGTACAGCGTCTCGGGTCGCAAAAACCTATCAAGATCGATGTACGTATTGTCTCTGCGACCAATGCCAATCTGCATAAGCACATACATGATTCGGAGTTTAGAGAAGATCTCTATTACCGTCTGAACACGATTCCCGTTGCCATTCCTCCTTTGCGCGAGCGAACTGAAGAGATACTCGATATCGCCTATAAAGTTCTTGCAGACAATTGTGAGAAATACGGCTTTGAGACAAAAAGTTTCAACAAAGAAGCCGAAGAAGCACTTACAGCCTACAAATGGCCGGGAAATGTCCGTGAGCTTGTCTCCGTTGTCGAGCGTGCGACCATCTTAAGCGAGACGGGCTCCATCACCCCCGAAGAGCTCTTCCTCGAAAGCCGTCAAAAACACAAATCGATCTCTGAGATGGAAAAAGAGCTGATCGAAGAGGTCCTTCTCTCTTGCGAGATGGACATGGAGAAGAGTTCCCAGATACTGGGTATGTCAAGTGATATTTTGGAAAAAAAGATAAAACAATATAATTTGAAAGGGTAAACATTGAAAAAATATAATGTAGCCGTTGTCGGCGCAACCGGAGCCGTAGGCGAAGAGATCTTTAGAATCTTTGAAGAGATCGACTTTCCTTACAACAAGATCGTACCATTGGCAAGTGAACGTTCTGCGGGCAGTACTATAGAGTTCAACGGGCGCGACATCGTCATCCAAGAACTGACTGAGACAGTCTTCAAAGAAGAAGAGATCGAGATCGCACTATTTTCTGCAGGCGGATCTATCTCGGAAAAGTATGCACACTTCGCTGCCGAAGCAGGCGCTGTCGTCATCGATAACACAAGCCATTTCAGAATGGATGAGGATGTGCCTTTGGTCGTCCCTGAAGTGAATCCAGAAGAGATCAACGAGTGGAAAATAACGGGTATCATCGCCAATCCTAACTGTTCTACTATACAGATGGTACAGGTCCTGAAACCACTGGATGAAGCCTATGATCTTCAGCGTGTCGATGTCTCTACCTATCAGGCGACATCAGGCGGCGGAAAAGAAGCAATGCAGGAACTGGTCACGCAGATGCAGGACTTTTTCCAGTTCAAACTTGACTCTTCCGAGCATAATGTCTTTCCTCATCAGATTGCATTGAACGTTATCCCGCAGATCGATGTCTTTATGGAAAACGGCTATACCAAAGAAGAGATGAAGATGGTCAATGAGACAGTCAAGATACTGGGTAAAAAAGTAGAAGTCTCTGCAACCTGTGTCCGCGTCCCTACTCTTAGAGGACATGCAGAGTCTTTGACACTGACTTTTGGTGCGGATGTCGATGCCAACGAAGCAAGAGAGATCCTTTCCAAAGCACCTAATGTCATCGTCCTGGACAATCCGGCTGCAAGTGAATATCCAATGCCGGCTGCCTGTGTCGATCAGAATGAGACCTTTGTCGGACGTATCCGCAATGACCTGTACAGAAAGAACGTACTCAACATGTTTATCGTTGCAGACAACCTGCGTGTCGGCGCTGCAACAAATGCCGTGAGAATCGCCCAAAAATGGGTTGAACTCCAAGGTGAAAATGATTAAGTAAACGACAACTGCAAGTCGTTTATCAGTTTGGAACCGGAATCGATATGCTAAAGAGACTGCGCAAGCTAGTTTTTCCAAAGGCACCGATGACGGAGTCAAATAAACTACAAAGGAATTTATATGTTTGAAAGAATCTTCGAGAACTCATTATGGAACAGCCGTCTTTTTACGATCTTTGCTGTCCTTTTCAGCCTTTTTGGTGCCATCATCCTCTTTCTGGTCGCAAGCATTGATGTCTGGAATGTCATGGTCCTGATCTTTGATATGCTTTTCCATCACGCTCATCCAGAACACCTGCATGAAGATGTCGTTGCCAATATCATCGGGGCTATTGACCTTTACCTTATCGCGATCGTATTACTGATCTTTGCATTCGGTGTGTATGAGCTTTTTATCTCAAAGATCGATGCTGCTGAAGTCGAAGGCGGGTCCAAAGTCCTTCAGATCCATTCGCTAGACCAGCTAAAAGACAAGATCGCCAAAGTCATCGTCATGGTACTTGTGGTCAACTTCTTCCAGCGCGTTTTGCACACTGACTACAACGGAGCTTTGGAGATGCTATATTTTGCTGCATCCATCCTGCTGCTTGCCGTTGCCTTATACTTTTTACATAAAGGGGACCACTGATGTCCAATAAGATTTTTGTTGATGCCTGTTTTGGCAAAGAGACCCCCTATACACCAGTATGGATGATGCGTCAGGCTGGGCGTTATCTGCCGGAGTACATGAAAGTAAGAGCTGAAGCCGGAAACTTTCTTAACCTTTGCCATGATCCAAAAAAGGCTTGCGAAGTAACACTTCAGCCTATTGATATCGTCGGTGTCGATGCTGCTATCCTCTTCTCTGACATCCTTGTCATCCCTGATGAGATGGGAATGGACTTGGAGTTTATCAAGGGAGAGGGTCCGAAGTTCAACGATCCTATAACCTGTGAAGCGGATATCGACAGACTCATCGGCGGCGAAGAAGCAGCTAGCAAACTTACTTATGTCTATGACACGATCAGATTGATCAAAGAAGAGTTGGCTGAGGATAAGGCCCTTATCGGTTTTACAGGTGCGCCTTGGACACTGGCTACCTATATGATCGAAGGTCAAGGAACAAAGACGTATAATATCTGTAAAAAGATGATGTATTCCAATCCAAAACTTCTTCACAAGATCCTTGCCAAGGTCACCGAAGTCGTCAAACTCTATATGGAAAAACAGATTGAAGCCGGTATTGATGTCGTTCAGATCTTTGACTCATGGGCAGCAGCGATCGAACCGTCAAACTATGACGAGTTCTCATGGAAGTACATGGTCGAGATCGCTGAATATCTCAAGACAAAGTACCCGCATATCCCTATCATCATGTTCCCTAAAGGTATTCCAGCCTTCTTGGACAAGGTCTATGGTAACTTCGATGTCTTTGGTGTGGACTGGGCAACGCCAATGGAACTTGCGAAAGAGAAACTTGGTGACAAGTACGTCCTTCAGGGAAATATGGAACCATGCAGACTTTACAGCCAGGATGAGACGACAAAGAGCGTTGAAGCCATACAAAAAGTTATGGGGAGCTCACGTCATATCTTCAACCTAGGTCACGGGATCTTGCCTGATATTCCTGTTACCAACGCGATCCACTTTGTCAAAGAATGTCAACGCGTCAGTAAGAAGTAAGCCCTTCATCGTTAGGAACAGAGTCGTACGAGCGACTTTTTCCTGCCCCTTTTCCGCTTTTAAGCCACAGTTCCTTAGGGATACAAACCCTTTTTTCTTATCTTATACGTGACTTTAAATATTGATAGGCTAGGATGTCATATGAAATTTATATTTGGCCCTGTCGCATCACGCCGTTTCGGCACCTCTTTAGGCATAGACCTCTCTCCTGACACCAAGCAGTGCAATTTTGACTGTCTATATTGCGAACTGGCTCCGGCAGCCACGATCAATGCCTATCGCAAAGCATATACTTCGGATGAGATCATCACAGAGCTTTCTGAGGCGCTCAAAGAGCATCCCAATACGGATGTCATCACACTCACCGCCAACGGAGAGCCGACACTCTACCCCTACCTTGATGAACTCATTGAAGAGATAGACAAGATCAAAGGCAGCAAGCAGACCCTTATCTTGACAAACTCAGCCACCTTGAGCGACGAAAAGACCTACAAGAGCCTTCTAGACCTTGATCAGGTAAAACTTTCTCTGGATGCCGTCACACCCGATGTCTTTGTCAAGGTCGACAGACCGCACGAGGGTATAGACCTCTCAAAGCTGGTACAGAGTGTCATCTCCTTCTCGCAGGAGTTCCAGGGAAGGCTCTTCATCGAAGTCCTTTTCGTCAAAGGGCTCAATGACACTGCAGAAGAGATAAGTGCACTCAACAAGGTCTTAGAGAAAGTACGGTGCGAACGCATAGACCTTGGGACGATCGACAGACCGCCGGCCTACCCTATTGAGGGTATAAGCTATGAAAGACTCTTTGAGATCTCGCATCTTTTCAGTCCCGAACTGCCTATCCATATCGCTTCGCGAAACGATGTCAAGTCCCAGCCCTCTTCCTATAGCAATGAGGAGATAATCAACACTCTTGACAAGCGCCCCTTGACCCAGGCCGATGTCGATCTGCTCTTCGACAATGAGTCAATCAGACGTTTAAAAGCCCTTGTAGGAAAGGGAAATATCAGCATAAAAAGTATCTCGAACCTTGACTTTTACATCCCGACAGAAAACCTTCAGAGAAAGCGGACAAAAGAGTTAAAAGAATGATTTTACAAAAGTAGGTGATTTCCAAGAAAAGTAATTGGAAATTAAGCTTTCTTTACCTATAATTCTGCCCTCTTAACAGAACTAGCGAATGCGATTTCTCTGGTAGAGAAAATTTTCTTTAGTATATTCCGGATTAGCTCAGCGGTAGAGTAGGTGACTGTTAATCACTTGGTCACTGGTTCGAATCCAGTATCCGGAGCCACTACACTTTAATCAATCAAATTCCCAAAAATAGCTTTATAGTTTTATTCATTGTATATTTTTTATGAAATTATGTCTAACTATGTATTACTTGTCAAACTCAATTAGACATAGCATATACGTATTCATTATCATTTTTCAATTTTTGATATTCTTCAGGAGATAATTGTACATATTCATCATTTTCATTTTTAACAATACAAAATTCTTCTAATGTGTTCATAAATTCTTGTTGTTTTAATTTCAGCTCATTATTATTCAATGAATGAGTTTCAATATCTTTTTCTAAATTATGATTTTTAAGAATTTGTTTATCTAGATCTTCTTTAGTTTTCATGAACTCATCAACATCAAATTCTTTCAATACATTATTTTCATTAATAATTTTTTGAACACTTTTTTGTTCTCTTCTAATATATGCAATTGTCATTTCATTAACAGTATCACCAACTTTTAATTCAGATAACACATTTTTAGAATTATTAATAAGTCTAAAATCTTTTTCAGTAAGTTCAAGTTCTTTTTTAAATTTCTGAATTTTTTTCTTTAAGTTCTTATACAATGTAGCGAGT
>JBFEIF010000028.1:0-21591 GCA_041553795.1 Sulfurimonadaceae bacterium | reverse complement strand
TCAAAAGCGTTATTGCTTTTGAAGTGGACACCGATTTGTGTAAGCTCCTTAACGAAGAATTTAAAGAAGAAATAAATACCGGCTCCTTTCAGCTCCGCTGCGGCGATGTGCTTGAGGCCTGGCAGACCAATTTGCTTAATGAACAATATGACCTAGTGGCGAATCTGCCCTATTATATTGCAACGAATATTATTTTAAAAGCATTGGCCGACCCTTATTGTAACTCTTTACTCGTTATGGTTCAGCGCGAGGTCGCAGAAAAGTTTTCTGCCAAACCTGGCGATAAAGACTTTGGCTCGCTTTCCGTCATTACAGAGACGGTAGGGCATGCCAGCATTGTCATTGAAGTACCGCCTGAAGCGTTTAACCCGCCGCCGAAGATCCATTCGGCTGTGCTGAAGATCGTTAAACGTGAAAGCCGTGAAACTGACACGGGATTTGAAGATATGTTACGCGCAGCTTTTGCTCAGCCGCGCAAGACTCTGCTTAAAAATCTTTCAGCCGTGTATGACAAAGAAGAGGTCATTAATGCTATGGAATCAATGAGCTTGATTCCCACAATTCGTCCGCATCAGACAACAACGGCTAATTATCACCAACTCTATAAGAAATTACCAAGGAGTTTGGATGGAAGAGAACAACACAACAACAGCAAGCGGGACAGAAAGTCGTCCTCAAAACGAAAATAGCAACAGAAGACGTCCTCAGGGCAATAGAAACCGTCGTCCGCAGGGAAATAGAAGACCACAAGAGAAGAATGCTGAAGGAAACGCTCAGACAAAAGTGACTGATGAAAATAGATCTGAAGGTCAGGCTCAGGATGGAAATCGCCAGGGTCAAAATCGCCAGGGACAGAATCGTCAGGGCAGCTCAGGAAATAAAAATCGTTTCCGCCGCGGATTTAACCCGGGTGGGGTCCCTGCAGACAAACTGCTTAAAGAGTGTGTCATAAGAAACCAAGAGGTCCAAAAAGAGCGTCTTAACCCGCACAACAAATTGGACCTTAATACGAAAGCAGCCGTACGTATTACACCGCTAGGAGGTCTAAACGAGATCGGTGGAAATATCACTGTCATCGAGACTGAAAAAGAAGCCATCCTTGTCGATATCGGGATGTCTTTCCCTGATGAAGAGATGCATGGTGTAGATATCCTTGTCCCGGATTTTTCATATATCCGCGAGATCAAGGACAAGATCGTCGCCGTTATTATCACGCATGCTCACGAAGATCACATCGGAGCAGTGCCATACTTTTATAAAGAGATGCAGTACCCACTATACGGAACAGCATTTCCATTGGCAATGATTGCAAACAAGTTTGACGAACACCACTTGAAACAGTATAAATCGTATTTCCGCCCTATTGAAAAGCGCAAAGCGTATAAGATAGGTAATGATTTCGAGATCGAGTGGATGCACATGACCCACTCTATCATCGACTCGTCGTCATTGGCGATCACAACAGCAGCCGGTACTATCATCCATACGGGTGACTTCAAGATCGATCATACACCGGTTGACGGATACCCTGCTGACCTGCACCGTCTTGCCCATTATGGCGAGAAAGGTGTATTGTGTCTTTTGTCGGATTCGACTAACTCGTATAACACGGGTATGACGCCATCAGAGCTTTCTGTTGCACCGGGTCTTGACAGACTGTTTGCAAAGGCGGAAGGGCGTGTTATCCTTTCAACGTTCAGCTCTAATATCCACCGTTTGCAGCAGGCTATTCAATATGCCTTGAAGTATGACAGAAAGATCTGTGTCATCGGACGTTCGATGGAAAGAAACCTTGAAGTGGCGATGACTTATGATTATATCCGTCTTGACAAGAAGATCTTTGTCGATCCGGATGATGTCAGCCGTCTTGAAGATAAAAAGGTAATGATCATTACCACAGGTTCTCAGGGTGAGCCGTCTTCGGCACTGTTTAGAATGGCGACAGGCGAGCACAGACACATCAAGATCAAACCGACAGATACGATCGTGCTTTCTTCACGTGCTATTCCGGGTAATGAAGGTTCTATCTCCGGTATGCTGAACCACCTTCAGCGCGCAGGTGCAAGAGTCGAGCAGGCAAGAGATATCCACGTTTCAGGTCACGCAGCGCAAGAAGAACAAAAGCTTATGCTGCGTTTGACAAAACCAAAGTTCTTCCTGCCGATTCACGGTGAGTATAATCATACGATGAAGCACAGCGAGACAGGTATCCAGTGTGGTATTCCTGAGCGAAATATCCTTATCATGGGCGACGGAGAGACGATTGAAGTCAGCCCTAAATATATGCGTAAGGTCAAAAAGGTCAAATCAGGCAAGACCTATATCGATAATCAGAACAACCACCAGATCGCTGATGATATCGTTATTGACAGACAGAAACTTGCTGGCGAAGGTATCGTAATGATCGTCGCTCAGGTCAGTGAATCTGATTCAAGCCTGGTCAGCAAACCTCGTGTCAGCTCTTTCGGTCTTGTGGCTGATAAAAATGACAAAGCTTTTGCAAAAGAGATGGAAGATGTGCTTGAGCACTTCTTGCTAAACTTGAAGCCGGGCCTCATCGAAAACCAAAGAGCGCTTGAAAACGATCTGCGTCAGGTAGTGCGTAAGCATATCTACCGTAAGATGAAGAAGTATCCTCTTATCGTACCAACTGTCTTCGTGATGTAGTCAAAGCGCTTATTGCGCTTGAGTCATGGTTTCTATATAGTAGTTTATATATAGAAACGGAAGACTTGCAGAAAGTCTTATCCTTTTACTTATCGGAAGGTTTACATGAAAGACATAGAAAAGATCCTGCACCCCGGTGAATCCATCTTAGTCTCTGCCGATATCTCCAAAACTTTTTATATTGACATTCTCTCTTTGTATGGCCTCGGCTTCTTACTGCTTTTTATCGGATACGAATATGAAATAGGTGTTATAGGACTGGTCCTTGTACTGAGAACTTTTTATGTGCATCTTCATGAGATAAAAGAGAAAAGATCCTATCACTGCGTCTTGACCGAAGAAAGACTTATCATCCTTAAAGGGCATAAAAAACGCGAGATAATGCCTGTCAGACTTGAAGAGATACGAACTATCTACATCAAACCTATCAATGAACGTTTTAAAAACCTGGTCGATGTGGGCACTTTAGAAGTCTTAACGACGTCAGGCGGACGCTATGTCATAAACCATATCAAAAAACCTTACGAGTATCACCGGGCTATTATCGGGGACGTCGTAAGCGCAACGAACTACGCCAAGCAAAAGGCAAAAAAGCACTAAGGGTCACTTTCTTTTGCATTAAGAGATAAAAGCGCTACAATAACCTATACAAACAATAGGTCTATACAATGAAAAAATACAGCTTACTTATCAAATCGCTATTTGCTCTTTTCGTCTTATATGGGATCACGGGCTTATTTATTCTTCCGAATATAATCAAAAAACAGATTGTCCTTAATCTTGAACCAGTGATTGGACGTAAAGTCAGTCTTGAGTCAGTCTCCGTAAACCCTTTTACCTTTGAAGTCGGCTTATACGATCTGGCGGTACTTGGTAAAAAAGGGGAACCTGCTTTTGGCGGTGTTAGAGAGATCTCCGTGAATGTTGATCCTTTAAATCTTGTTCTAGGGGAGCTCAAGATCAAGTCTATTGAGATCATATCCCCTTTTATACGGATTCACAAAGACTGCAATGGAGAGTTCAACTTCTCTGACTTGCTGCTTACGGAAGAGAAGGACGTAGAAGCAAACGAAGCGAAAAAAATAGAACTTCCTGCCTTAGTGCTAGAAAGATTCACCGTCAAATCTGGAAAGATAAGCTTTCTGGATGATACAGGATATTATCCGTTTGAAGAGACTATAAAACCCATTGATTTTACACTGAGGGATTTTTCGACTACAAAAGATCATGACAATAGACTGGCTTTGCATATTGTACTGGATGACGGTGCGGAGATCGATTATCTCGGAACGATAGACTCTATTGAACCCTTACGATTGAGAGGATCTGTAAAATTACACTCAGGCCGAATATATACACAATGGGATTATTTTAGAGACGACTTGGGATTTATCGTTGCAGATGGGGGGCTGAATGCTTCCATGGACTATACCGCAGACCTTTCTTCCAAACCTATGCAAGTCAATATTAATCAGTATCAAGTGAAAATAGATAGTTTGAGACTCCAGGACAAGGCAACGAAAGAAGACGTCTTGAAGCTTCCTTCACTTGAGATATATGGTGATGCTGACCTGGCTTCAAAGCATCTTGGGGTAAGCAGTTTTACGGTAAAAGGTTTGAGTCTCAAAGGCTTTAGAGACAAGGATGGTGTGATCAACTGGGCTTCTTATTTTCCTGGTTCAGAACTGGTGAAAGAAGAGAGTGTGACGGAGCCTTGGCATATTGACATCGCCAAAGTTGATATTAAAACAGATGAAATCTCTTTTGAAGAATATTTTGCACCGCAGGCTTACCGGACCGGTCTTGAGAACATTTCTGTTATGGTCGACGGTGTCAGCCTGGATGGCGAGACTTTACATGTCAAAAACTTTGCGACGCTGTTCTCAGGTTTTGACTTGAACACTTTGCCGCAGAAGCAGCAATATCTTGGTTTTAAAAGCCTTGGTATAGAGGGGAGTCTGGGTAAGGTAAAAAGTACAGACCTCAATATCAGTCAAATCAATTTGGCAGGACTGGAGATCTTTGCATCGATGGATAAGCGAGGAGGGATAAACTTCTCAGACCTCCTTGCACCCAAAGAGAAGCAGCCGGAAGAGAAAAAAAACGATACTCTTATCAACTGGGAAGTCAAAAAGTTTAGAGTTTCAGATTCAAAAGTGGCTTTTAAAGACAGTTTGAATGCTGAAGACGCTTTGACGACAATAGGAGATATCAGCCTTGATATGCAGGGGCTATCGTCGATTAAAGGTTCTTGGGCATCTACAGGACTAAGCGCTATGATCAACAAGACAGGGATCTTGAAAATCGATTCGAAACTTCGCCAGTCACCCTTGAAAGTAACAAGCGACATTAGACTGACAGGTCTGGATCTTACCGGGTTTCAAGCCTACATGGACAAAAAGGCGAATATTGATATGAACAGTGCAAGATTGGACCTTGACCTTAAGGCTGAACATCAGAACAAGGCAACAAGACTTAGGGCAAACGTCTTGATGAAAGACTTGAACCTGTCAGAGCGTAAAGAGGGGAAGACCTTTTTTGCCTTTTCCAAACTTCAAGTAAAAGAGATAGAGATGGGACTGAACCCTGACAAGATGAAGATAGCCGATATTGACATCTACGGGCCTTATGCCCGTATGAAAGTCGATAAAAACGGTTCTACCAATCTTGACAGACTTATGCGTACACAAGAAAGTAACGATCTTGCAACTGAGGAACAGGAGAAAGTATTCCCGGTATTTGTCGGTAAAGTGAACTTTAAAGAGGGAAAAGGAGAGTTTTCGGATCTTTCGCTGCCTTTGCCATTCAAGACAGATATACATGACCTTAACGGGCAAATGCTCGCCTTGGGCAATTTTTCTGAAATAAAGACCAAGATTGATATTGACGGGGTTGTCGATGAATACGGACTTGCAAAGATAGAGGGGAGTCTGCTTTCGGCCAACCCGAAGGCATTTACAGATATACAAGTGAAGTTCCAAAACATCGATATGACAAACCTCTCTCCTTATACGGGCAAGTTCATCGGGTACAAACTCAAAGACGGAAAGATGAATGTCGAGTTAAAATATAAGATCAATGACTCTCAGATGCAGGGAGAGAACAAGACCATCTTGAAGAAGCTGACTCTGGGAGATGAGGTAGAAAGCGAAGATGCGATCACTGCACCGGTCGGTCTAGCCATAGCCTTGCTCAAGGACAGCGAGGGGGTCATCGATCTTGACGTTCCTGTAAGCGGCGATGTCGATAAACCTGATTTCGCAATTGGCCATGTGGTATGGACAGCATTCAAAAACCTTATTGTGGGTGTAGCAACGGCACCGTTCAGGTTTTTGGGCGATATGCTGGGTATCAGTGCAGAAGAACTTGAAAACATACAGTTTGAAGCAGGAAAAGCAAACCTTCTGCCGCCGGAACGCGAGAAACTTGACAAGCTTGCAGAAGTCTTTTCATCCAAAGAGATGCTGATTCTGAAGGTCGCCGGTTCTTATGACAAAAATCGGGATCTTCTTGCTATGCAGACAGCAAGTCTTTATGAGGAAGCGTTGATTAAACTCGAAGACAATACAACGGATATCTTTAAAATGGAACGTGGTGAACTGAATACGCTTTTAGAAGAGATGTACATAGAACATTTTGGTAAAGAAAAGCTGGATGCGCTTCAAGACAACAGTGCTGAAACGGATGAGGAGAAGATGAAGTCTGGTCTGTTAGAGGCGATGAAAAAGGCACTTCTGGATGACCAAAAGATCTCAAGTGAAGATCTTGTCGCACTCTCTGATAAAAGGGCAAAAAGTATCATGAAACAGATGAGTTTACGTGGGGTCAGCCCGGACAGATTAACCTTATTGAAACCGGTTTCTGTAGAAATGGAGCAAGGTGAAAATGAATATATACCGACAAAACTTGAGCTGGGATCCAAGTGAATCAAAGTATTACATGCATCATCGAAGCGAAAGCCGTAAATCAGTACCTTTGTGATAAAATTACAAGATGAAAAATAGACGCGACGATTACATCGAAATTGCCAAAGAGACACTTCAGATAGAAGCAGATGCGCTGTTAGGCGCAAAGACACATCTTTCCAAAGAGATAGATGAAGCTGTTGAGTGTATCCGTACCTGTCGAGGGAAGCTGATCATAACAGGTGTGGGCAAATCGGGCCTTATCGGTGCGAAGATGGCTGCGACCTTTGCGTCAACAGGTACACCGAGTTTTTTCTTGCATCCCACAGAGGCACTTCACGGTGACTTGGGTATGATAGGAGCAGAGGATGTGGTTCTTGCGATCTCATACAGCGGTGAGAGCGGTGAGCTGAGTGCTATCTTACCTCATATCAAGCGTTTTAATATCCCGCTTATAGGGATGACGCGTAATACGGAATCGACACTGGGCAGGTTTTCGGATATCGTCTTATCGATCGAAGTGGCTAAAGAAGCTTGTCCTCTTGGTATTGCTCCGACATCTTCAACAACTCTGACACTTGCTCTCGGAGATGCCTTGGCGATCTGTCTGATGCATGCGAGAGACTTCCGAAAAGAGGACTTCGCTTCATTCCACCCTGGAGGTTCTCTTGGACGCCAGCTCTTTGTGAAAGTCGCCGATCTGATGCGCCAGGAGGAACTTCCTTTTGTCTCTGAAGAGACACTGGTCAAAGAGGCTATCCTGACCATCAGTGAAGGACGTCTGGGTACGGCACTTTTGGTAGATCAAGAGAATAGACTGCTGGGGCTTATCTCTGACGGAGACATCCGTCGTGCTCTGCTGCGGGACGATTTTTCACTGGAAGACAAGATCTCAAAATATGCGACAATGAATCCGATGACCATCAAAGATGAAAAGATGCTTGCCTCGGATGCCCTTGTACTGATTGAGCAAAAGAAAATTCAACTAATGGTTGTTACGGATGAAAACAACAGCGTTAAGGGTGTCTTGCACATTCATAAGCTGATAGAAGAAGGGATTAAGTAGCATGATGCGCTTAAACAAGTTTATTGCTCACTACTCGACATATTCGAGACGTGAGGCAGACGCAGCGATCCTAAAAGGCGCTGTAAAAATAGGTGGCAAGGTAGAGAACAACCCTGCCACACAGGTAGACGAGAGAAATGCAGAAGTATATGTGCATGGCAAGAAAGTGTCGCCTAAAGATATCATCACTGTTATTGCATATAACAAGCGTAAAGGCGAACTCGTCACAAAAGAGGACCCGCGCGGAAGAAAGATCATTTATGATACGCTGGACCACAAGTTCAGGCATTTTATCCCTATCGGACGACTTGACTTTGCGACAGAAGGACTTTTGCTGCTGACCGACTCTTCGGTTGTAGCGACGATACTGATGAACTCGGACCTTGAGCGTGTTTATAAGATCAAGATCAAAGGCGCAGTGACTCCTGCAATGGAAGAAGCGATGAAAAAAGGGATGGAGCTTAAAGATGCCAGTGCCGGTGCGCATTCGCACAGCAAGCTTACCTCGATGACTTTCGCTCCTTTTGCCGCATACAGGATCGAGAAAAACTCTGATAACTATTCGATCTTGAAGGTCAGTATCACGGAAGGACAGAACCGTGAGCTAAGACGCTTTTTCGCACACTTTGGTACGGAAGTAGCCGATCTTAAACGTATCAGCTACGGCGGTATCGAACTCAATAATCTGCCTGACGGCAAGACACGCTTTCTGACGCGCAGTGAGTATACATCGGTCCGTGAGTATGTCGACAAAGTGACAAAGACGGATGCGCAAAGAGAGAACTTCAAGAAGCGTAAAGAAGAGAAAGAGCAAAAAGAGAAGCTGCAGCAGGAAAAGGATGCTGAAAAGCTCCAGGCAATGGAAGAAGACAAAGACAAGCGAAAACGCATTGCCAATGCCAAAAACAAGTTGCAAGCTATTTTAAAAGATGACAAGGATGATTACGATGACTAGACTTCAATTAAAGACAGAGCACACGACACAGATGATCAATATCACAGGCGAGGTAAAAGAGGCCGTGATCACATCAGGTATCAAGGATGGTATCGTTGTCATATTCACACCGCATACAACGGCTTCGGTAACATTGTTTGAAAATATAGACCA
This sequence comes from Sulfurimonadaceae bacterium, assembly GCA_041553795.1. Taxonomy (GTDB): domain Bacteria; phylum Campylobacterota; class Campylobacteria; order Campylobacterales; family Sulfurimonadaceae. The sequence continues at coordinate 12,845 of JBFEIF010000028.1, read as the reverse complement.
AAACCTTCGCCGCGACTATCTCCAGCTTTTGAAGACCTACCTTTCCGGGCAAACGTATTCTCATAAAGGCGGAAATGCGGCAGGTCACTTAAAGGCGGCTATGACAGGTGCTTCTGTCAGTATCCCTGTCGTAGACGGACTGCCTCTTTTCGGAGAATGGCAGGGGATATTCTTCTGTGAGTTTGACGGTCCAAGAGAGTCACGTGATGTTATCATCAAAGTCATTAACGGCTAAGGATGATGGGGCTTTGCCTAAGATATCTTTTGTTCTCTTTTAGGGAGCAAATGACTTTTACTTCTTTCGTAAGATCTCAAAAGGCTCGCATTGGCTGATTTCACCTATCTTCTTCGTCCCAAGGTCTTTAAAGATTTTGTAGGGCAGCCGCATCTGGTATCTGAAGACTCTTCTTTAAGACGACTGTTAAACAATACACAAATGCCTCATGCCTTTTTTTACGGTCCACCGGGATCAGGAAAGACGACACTTGCTCGTATTATCGCAAATGAACTGGATGTGCCGTTTTATGAGTTTAATGCGACTTCTGTAAAGATCGATCAGCTGCGCAAGATATTCACACAATACGAGAATGCCTTGCAAAAGCCTCTTGTCTTTATTGATGAAGTCCATAGACTGGCTAAAAATCAGCAGGAAGTCTTATTGCCGGTTATGGAGACTAACGCTGCGTTAGTGATCGGCGCTTCGACTGAAAACCCCTACTTCAGTCTTACTGCCGCGATGCGTTCGCGTTCGATGCTGTTTGAGCTAAAAGCGCATACGGACACCGATCTGAGAGTGTTGGCGCTTCGTGCCTGTGAGAAAGAGAGCCTTGAGCTCGATGAAGAAGCCTTGCGTTATCTTGTCATATCCAGTAACGGAGATGCCCGATCTATGCTGAAGTTGTTGGAATTTGTCTCCGTGGGTAAAAAACAGATAAGGCTGGAAGACCTAAAACAACTCAGGCCTTACTCTTTAAATGACGGTACCGGGGAAGCTTCAGTACATTATGACCTGATATCGGCCATGATAAAATCGATTAGAGGTTCTGATCCTGATGCGGCCGTATATTATCTCGCACGTCTGATAGAGGGCGGTGAGAACCCGGCTTTTATTGCGCGGCGACTGGTCATACTCGCTTCCGAAGATATCGGAAACGCCAACCCTCAAGCCTTGACCCTGTGTACGTCAGCCATGACATCAGTCGCACAGATAGGGTATCCGGAAGCACGTATTATCCTGTCGCAGGCAGTGATATATCTGTGTGCCTCGCCAAAATCGAACTCCGCTTACAATGCTATCAATCAGGCCCAGGCTGCAATTAGAGAAGGCGTGCTTCTGCCTATTCCGAAGACTATACAGCAAAACAACAAGAACTATCTCTATCCGCACGATTTTGGAGGCTGGGTACAGCAAAAATATCTGGATAAAGAGCTTCGTTTTGTGGAGTTCAAACCCATTGGATATGAACAGAAGATGGGTGAATGGCTGGACAAGATACGGCAAAAGATCTGAACAGACGGTTAAAAGCTTGTCAAAGAAGAGTTGTTTTGATATTGATCGTTTCTTGTTGAAAGAGGAGACTATCAGGACCTTTAGTCCTGATAGGGAGGCTTTTGCCCAGGGAGTCGTAAAATACGATAGAAAAGAACTGTCTAGAGGAGGTCAACGCCCTTCATCATCTCGCGGTAAGCCGCGAATCCTCAAGGTCTGAGGCGAAGGTTTGCATCTGCTCACGTTCTATACGGTCTTTTTCTTCAAGTGTACAAAAGTGGTACTGACTAGAGTACCTATATTGCTTTGCAACGGGCACTAATAATAAAGACTGTTATAAAAAGTCTCTTCTGTACTCACCCGATCTTTCTCTATTATAAAGCGCGATAACCTTCAACTCTTTAGAAGGTGCTTTGAATAACAGGTCAAGACGTAAAGCCTTAAAAATCATTTCAATCATGGGCTTCCTTGTCGATCATTATTCGTACGTACTTAATAATCTTACTCCTGATAAGATTATAATTTTATTAAGCCCTTTATCTATAGAGTTGGGCCGGATGATATTTAAAGACTTTGTTTTTCATAGACTTCGAGCTTGTGAGTGTATCGGGATGGTTGCGTTTTCGCTATATACTCTGGTATACTACGATCAGAATAAAATTTGTAGCTAAAGTGTAAAAGAGAAAATATGAAGAAGATGCTTCTTTTCTGGCTGTTGATGAGCGGAGGGTTGTTTGCCTCAGAGATAACGATCGCTGTAGCAGCAAATGTCTCCTATGCTATCGATGAGCTGAAAGCCGAGTTCATCAAAATGCATCCTGACACAATCGTAAGGGTGAGGCTTGGCAGTAGCGGCAAACTGACCGCTCAGATCAATAACGGTGCACCTTACGGTCTTTTCTTGTCTGCGAATATGAAGTACCCGCAAACACTCTTTGATGAGAAGATAGCGATTACAAGGCCGCGTGTCTATGCCAAAGGTTCCCTGGCCTATCTTAGTGCCAGGCCACAAGACTTTTCAGAAGGGATAGGTCTCCTTCTAAATGAGAAGATCAAACGAATCGCTGTGGCCAACCCCAAGACGGCTCCCTACGGCAAAGCATCTATAGAAGCACTTCGCAATGCCAAGGTCTATGATGCAGTCCAGACAAAACTGGTGTATGCCGAGTCGGTCTCGCAAACAGTCGCCTATACGATGACAGCGACCGATATCGGACTGGTCGCCAAGTCTTCCCTCTACAGTCCTGCAATGCAGTCATACAAAGAAAATATTAACTGGTCAAGCGTAGAAACCGACCTGTATACGCCTATAGATCAAGGGATAGTATTGCTCAAAGGTTCTGAGACAAACTCAGGATATAAGGCATTTTACGACTTCATATTAAGTAATAAAGCCAGAGCCATCTTTCTAAAATACGGGTATGAGCTTTAGATGAACACTATACAGGCAAGTATCACGAAGATAGAGGGTACGGATAACCTTAATCTTGTCAGTTTCAGGGCCGGGGATGAGATGCTGAGGATGATGTCTCTGGAGTTGGATAAGAACTTGAACGTAGGTCTGAACGTACTCCTGGGTGTCAAAGCCACTTCGGTCTCTCTCTCGAGAGAGAAAAACAGTATGCTCAGTATCTCAAATCAGCTGCCTGTGCGGATCGAAAGAATCGATACAGGAGAACTCCTTAGCAGTGTAAAGCTCTCTTTCTTGGGTACTCTTGTTGAAAGTATTATTACAAAAGATTCTGCCTTGCGGATGGGCTTGGCTCCCGGGGATGAGATAATAGCCTTGATCAAAGCCAGCGATCTTTCTATAGTGGAGGTGTCATGATGGATTGGTATTCCGTGGATCTTGAACCGTTTATGATCTCTTTTAGACTTGCAGGTCTGACGACTGTGATCTTGTTTATTGTCGCCTTGCCTGTCGCATGGTGGCTTTCTCAGACTAAATGCCGATGCAAGCCTGTAGTCGAAGCACTCGCTTCGCTTCCTATAGTGCTTCCGCCTTCTGTCATTGGTTTTTATATACTGTATGCGCTCTCCTACAACTCCCCTATAGGACATTTTTTTGAAGAGACTTTTGGTATCAAACTCGTCTTTAATTTTACCGGTTTGGTGATCGCCTCCTGTCTTTACTCTTTTCCTTTCATGATACAGCCTTTGCAAAACGGTCTGGAGTCTTTGAACAAAAATATGCTGGAATCCTCGTATATCGCAGGCAAGAGTAAGCTTCAGACACTCATGTATGTCGGTCTTCCGAATATGAAACCGGCTTTACTGACGGCCGTGATCGTGACCTTTGCTCATACGGTAGGCGAGTTCGGTGTCGTTTTGATGGTCGGAGGTTCTATCCCGGGAGAGACGAAAGTGGCCTCTGTCGCGATCTATGAGTTTGTCGAAGTGTTAGATTATACGACAGCCCATGTCTACTCAGCGATCATGATCGTGATGAGCTTTGCCGTTCTTCTGGGTGTCTATACCTTTAACAGACATCATAATAAGCGTTTGGGAGTAGTCTGATGTTGGAACTGGATATTCAACGGACCCTTCAGGGCAGTCGGGGTGAAATGCTGCTGGATGTTAAACTCTCTATCCGAGAACACGAGTTTATCGCCCTCAGCGGACAGAGCGGAAGCGGAAAGACGACACTTCTGCGTATTCTTGCAGGTCTGGAAGAAGCCAGGGGGAGTATCTGTCTTGGAGATGAGGTCTGGCTGGATAAAGATAAAAGCCTGGCAGCACAAAAACGCGGGATCGGTTTTGTCTTTCAGGACTATGCTCTCTTTTCGAATATGAGCGTCGAACAGAACCTTCTTTATGTCAAGAAAGATAAGCTTCTCGCCAAACATCTGCTTGAACTGACCCATCTGTATGAGCTTAAAGACCGTTTGCCATCAACGCTCAGCGGAGGACAGAAGCAGCGTGTCGCTCTTTGCCGTGCTTTGATGAACCGGCCCCGGCTTTTATTGATGGACGAACCGCTTTCAGCGCTCGACCCTCAGATGAGGATGCAGCTGCAAGATGATATATTGAGACTGCACAAAGAGTTTGGGACAACGACTGTCATCGTCTCGCATGACCCAAGCGAGATCTATCGTCTGGCCAGCAGGGTCTTTGTCTTGGAACATGGCAAGATCACGAAAGAAGGCACGGCAAAAGAGCTCTTTCTCAAGGCGAAGGGAAGCCAGAAGTTCTCGCTTAAGGGCGAACTTCTGGATATCATCAAAGCTGATGTGATCTACATCGGTATCGTCGCCATAGGCCAGCAGATAGTCGAGGTCGTTTTGGATGAGCAGGAAGCCAGGACATTGAAAATAGGACAGAGCGTGCAGGTAAACACCAAGGCCTTCGCTCCTTCGCTAAGCCAGAATATATAAGACCATTACTCAAACGCATGCTATAATCTAAAGATGAAAGATTTAAGATGACAATGATGATCATTCAGGCCTTGTCGGGTCTGGGAATATTTTTATTCGGTATGCTCTACATGGAACTGGCACTCAAGGAGAGTGCCGGAATACGGTTTAAGACTTGGATAAAAAATTCGACATCCACGCCAATTCGGGCAATATTGACAGGCGCAGGTGCTACAGCTGCTTTGCAGAGCTCTTCGGTCGTCACGCTCATGACACTCTCTTTTGTGAGTACCTCTCTTGTCTCGCTGAAATCGGGTATTGCGATCATCTTCGGTTCGAATCTTGGTACGACAGCCACAGCATGGATAGTTGCTACTCTGGGATTTAAGGTCAATATTGAACTCTTCGCCCTTCCTTTGATAGGAGTGGGCGGATTTGTGCTGATCCTGACATCATCGAACAAGATGATCATCGCATTTGCAAAAGCATTTATCGGCTTCGGTCTTCTTTTCTTCGGACTTGAGATGATGAAGACAGCCATCGGATCATTGGCTCTGGGGATCGATATTGCTGATTATGCCGATATGCCCCTTGTAGCTTTAGTCGGGTTCGGTTTTTTACTGACAGCATTGATCCAGTCCAGTTCGGCAGCGACCGCTATCATCCTCAGTGCTTTATATGCAAACATCTTGACCTTTGAACTTTCCGCGGCAATGGTCATCGGTACCAACATCGGTACGACAGTAACCGCATTTTTAGGCAGTATCGGCGGGATACCGGACAAAAAACGTGCAGCTATGGCACATCTTTTTTTCAACATGATTACTGCAATGATAGCATTCTTTTTGCTGCCGTATCTGATCTATCTCGTTCTCGACGTCCTTCTGCTAAGGGATGACCTTACAACGGCTTTGGCACTTTTTCATACCTTGTTCAACCTGTTGGGGATCATACTGCTTGCTCCTTTTATTCCCCTGTTTGCAAAGTATCTTGAAAAGATGTTTGTCCATCCCAGACAGATGCCGACAAAATATATCCATCTTGTTGACCCCCACGTTCCCGATACGGCGTTTGTCGCTTTACGCAACGAAGTAAGCAATCTTTTTGTGAAGACTATGAAATTCGGCTTGCTATTGGCAAATATCAGACCGAGCGATATCTTCACTAAAAACCTTGATGCCAAAACGGCTGTAGCCGAAAATCAGACCCGAATCGACTTTGACCATCACAAGACCTATGAGAACATAAAAGAGATCGAGGTATACATCGTTGGGTTTGGCAACGCGCTGGCACAGGAAAACCTTACGCAGGAGCAGAGTCAGAGTCTGGAGACACTTGTGGTCTCGGTGCGTGAAAGCGTGTATGCTGCCAAATTGCTCAAAGATATCAAGAACAATCTCAATGAGTTCTCTCAGAGTAGTAATATCGCAACAATGACTATCTATGAAGAGATACGCAGAAACCTCGCCTACACGATGATAATCTTCGTCAATTATATGGAAGAACGATGGCCGGTGGATAAGTGTCTGGAAAAATTCCATAAATCAGAAGAGAACAATCAGCATATCATGAAAGAGACGACACTTTTGGTAAACAAAGAGCAGGCCAGCACAACGACAGTCATCTCTTTGCTGAACACTAACCGAAGTGTTTATATCGCCTTACAATCACTTTGGAATGCATCCAGAGCAGTGAACCTGCATTTTCCTTTGGAAGATAGCATTGATTAGTCTTTTGCTATCTCAGCTGTCTTAATGTGTAATAGACGCCACGTCCAGCCCCGTGTGGGTCAAGAACACCTTTTTTCTGCAGGTCCTTCAGATCACGTGATGCGGTCGGTTTGGAGACCTTAAAGGAGATGGAATACAGGGCTGTCTGTACCTTTTGAAAAGGATCCGAGAAATCCAGCATCTTGGAAAGCAACCACCGCTGACGTTTATTTAAGGGGATATCCTGGATCTTGTCCCAGAACAGCGCCTTTGCATGAAGTTCTTGAACTCTTGCCAGAGCGTTTTGCAAAGAGACTTCAAGTGTCTTCACAAACCACTCTATCCAAACGGTAATATCGGCATCTTCTTTGATACACACTTTATCCAAAGCCTCGTAATACTCTTTTTTAAAGGTATATATCTCCGGAGCGATAGCAAAGAACCCGGAAGGGATATCAGACGAACCGGAAAGTACATAGTCACTGATATCGCGTGCCAAACGCCGGTTCCCGTCATCAAAGGGATGGATCATCAAGAACCATATGTGGGCTATAGCCGATTTCAGGACGACATCGATCGTCTCTTCGGTATTTAACCAAAGTAAAAAACGGCTCATCTCAAGTTCGACGGTATCGGCCGGCGGTGTTAGATAATGCAGGGTCTCTTTTTCCCATGTCCCGGAGATGATCTTGACTTCTCCCTGTGCATCATCCCGGTAAAGACCTGTCTGTATTTTGTGAAGACCTGACTGCTGCAGAGGGAAAAGCGCTTTGTGCCATGCAAAAAGACGCGGGGGAGTCAAAGGCTCATCTGAGCGTCTGACATCTAAGAGCAGGTCTATGAGGGCCTCTGTCTTTACGGTGGAGCTTAAAGGAGATGTCCGTTCGAGCCTAAAAACTTTTTCTATGGATGCCTGAATGTCTTTTCGCTGCAGCAGTTCGCCTTCAAGCATAGAAGTAGCAAGCGCCTCTTCAGTCAAGACCAGTGTGTTGAGTCTTGCGATATCCAATGGGTTTAAGATCTTTTGTGCCATAGAGAGCTGACCGAGATAGTGATATATCTTCCTCAGGTCCGGCATTGTGTAACTAAAGTTTGGCCAAAGATCACTTTGCCATATCCATCTTTTATCGCTTTGCATCCAATATCATATCAATAATTGATATGATTAACAAGTATCAAATCAAATTTTAATAATATTATAGAGAGATAGTCAAGAAATAACCAACAAGAGTATCCGCGGGTATAAAAGAGGGGGTCAGATAAGATGAAAAGTATGAAGGGAATAGACTTGGATAGGGAAAGTGCCTTTTGAACTCTTTGGCCCTGTCCAAGGTCTGTGAGCTCTTCTTTTATCTAGGAAGGATAAGTGTTTAGGCAAAGAAACTGGACCAGAACGAGCCCTGATCGGACTTAATCCTCCTATTGGGTTCTTTTTAGATAATGGGAAAGTTTTTTTGCTAAAAGCCCACTGTCTATGGGCTTGGACAGATGATCATTCATGCCGGTTTTTAGGTAATGCTCGACATCCTCTTTCATGGCGTTTGCAGTCAAAGCGATGATGGGGACATCTTTGCGCTTGCTGCTTGATGCCCGGATCTGTTTGGCTGCTTCTACGCCATCAAGAAGGGGCATATTGATGTCCATCAATATCAGATCGTAATCAGGATAGATATGAAAGGCCTCAACAGCGCTCTTACCGTCTTCGACCAGTGTCGGGGTTAGTCCCATCTCCTCAAGAAGAATGGAGATAAGGAGCTGATTGGTCTTGTTGTCTTCAGCGACAAGGATATGCCCTTCGAACCTGTAGCTCTCTTGAGGGTCTTGTGTGTTTTCAATAGTAGGGACTTCAGGGGCATCGATAAAGAAGGAGAAGGTACTGCCTTTTCCCGGTTCGCTTTCGACTGTGATCTCACCGTTTAAAAGTTCTACTAGTCTTTTAGAAATACTAAGACCCAGGCCGGTACCGCCATAACTCCGGGTTGTTGAGAGTTCTGCTTGTTCGAAAGGATTAAAGATACGTTCTTGGGCTTCCTTGGAGATGCCGATACCCTCATCTCTTATTGACAGATTGAGTCTGTTTCCTTCTCGGTGCAGTTCAATAGCGATCTCCGAACCTTCGCTAGAGAACTTTATCGCATTGGATATGAGATTGGAAAGTACCTGCTTGAGACGCAAGGGATCGGTATGGACATAGTGATTCAGCTCCGGAGGATACTTAAAATGCAAAGCGATCTGTTTTGAGTCCGCGCAATTGATCTGAAGAATGAGATAAGGTCGTGAAGATGCTGTGACAGATTAAAGTCGATAGGCTCTATTTTCATACTTCCGTCGTCTATCTTACTGATGTCAAGGATGTCATTGATGACGACTTGCAAAGACTTTGAGGATGTTTGGATGATGTTGAGATAGTTCAATTTTTTAGGATCGGTCTCATCTTTTTGTAAAAGTTCAATAAATCCCATGATACCATTGAGCGGAGTGCGTATCTCATGGCTCATATTTGCCAGGAACATACTTTTTGCCCGATTGGAGCTCTCTGCACTCTCTTTCGCATGGATAAGGTCGATTTGGGTAAGTTTTAATTGGGTGATGTCTTGAACAGTACCCTGGGTCAGCAGAGGCTCTCCCGATTTAGAATAGATAGTCTCACCGCGTTCAATGACATATTTTATCCGTCCGTCCTGCATCAAGAGTCGATGTTCGATGTTGTAGGAGGACTTCTCTTTAAGTGAATTACTAAAAGCGGTACTGACGATATCCACATCATCAGGATGGATACTGTTTAAAAAACCTTTGTAAGAGGGTTCGAACTTTGAAGAGTCGATCTCAAAGATAGCATAGATTTGATCGGACCAGAGAAGGGTGTCTGTCTGTAAGTCCAAAGACCAGCTTCCTATCTTTGCGATACGCTGGGCTTCTTTTAGTCTGTTTTGACTGATATGAAGATCTTCGGCAATGCGTTTGCTAAGAGAGATATCCTTCGCAACACCAATATATGCGATGATGTCATCGTTTTGGGAATGTACAGCAGTGATAGAGAGCAGAACCGGTTTGTGAAGACCATCTTTGGTGACATAAGTCCACTCATGTTCATTGGGAAGTCCAAGGTCTGTTTTGGCGACAAAGACTTCGAATCCGGGTTCGATCTTGCGATTGAGTTCTTTGGAAAAGATATCAGCTCTTTCAACGACTTCTGAACCAAGATGAAAGATAGCCGGACTGTGATGGTTCACAAGCTCTTCAGCACGGTAGCCTAGAAATCTTTCGGCAGCCTTGTTGAATCTTTTGATGATCCCGGTCTTGTCTGTAACGATTAGAAGGTGATCGATATTGTCGAAGATGGCATTGTTTAATATCTCTGTCTCTTCTTGCATCACTTGCCTTTGGTCTTAATGGGGAAGGTAGCCCTCTTTTTTATTAACTTTACAGAGTATTGGCTTGTATCTGAATAAAAATAATTTCTTAGCTGTGTACATTGTGATCATTAAACCTCTTTATACAAGAGTATGGCTAAGTCATCTCTTTTTGTAACTAAGATATAAGAGGAACGAAGAGCTGCTCTATTATTTTTTTTACACGGTGCCAGCAGACGCTTTTCATGGCGTTTTGTCTTATTCATGAAGGGAGATGAGGTAAAGAGAGCCTTTGAAATATTCCAATGCCTGTTTGGATGCAAGCTTGTGGTCAAGCATAGGATGTGGATAGCCCTGTAGCTGATGCTGCTGCAAAGCCTTTTCATCATGGATACTTTTTGTTTCAAGGCTGTTCAGTTCTGGTAGCCACTTTTTTATATACACGGCTTTCGGGTCAAACCTTTTACTCTGAAGATAGGGGTTGAAAATACGGAAATAGGGCTGCGGATCGACCCCTGTACCGGCACTCCACTGCCAGGAGAGGGTATTGGATGCGGTGTCATAATCCAAAAGATGCTGCGCAAAAAACTTCTCGCCCCACTGCCAGGGCAGGAGAAGGTCCTTGGTGAAGAATGAAGCGCAGACCATTCTCACACGGTTGTGCATATATCCCGTCTGCAAGAGTTCCCTGACGCCGGCATCGATGATAGGCACACCAGTCCTGGCTTGGCAGAATGCCTCATATTTTGCATCGTCTTCGATGCCTTGGAAGGTATATTTATAGTTCTCGGTCTCCAGGCGGGGGAAATGATAGAGCAGGTAGGCGTAAAAATCACGAAACACGAGCTGTCTGAAAAAAGCTTCTGTCTCTGCACCACTCTTCTTTTGTTTGGCTAAAAATCGAAGGAGCTCACGAATGGATAGTGTCCCGAAACGAAGTTCGATGCTTAAATGTGAGGTGCTCTCAAGAGCAGGAAAGTCTCGCTCTTTGGCATATGAATCTAATCTTTTCGCTAAGTCAGCCAGTTTTTCAGCAGGTTCAGAAAGAAGAAGCGGCATCTTTTGAAATCCAAGGGAAGAGAGATCGATCGGATAGCTCTTTTCTTCTGTCTGTGTGCAGTGAAAAATACCTTCATAATCTGTCTCATAAAGATCCTGCTGAAGGCAGGGGTATTCCTGCAGATGTTTCTTGCCAAAGAGGGACTTTGCCCTGTTATAAAAAGGAGTAAAAACAAGATAGGGTGTCTGATCGGCTTTTAGGATCTCATCCGGCCTGAAGATATAGGTGTCGTCAATGGTGTTAAAAGGCAGGATATGTGATATCTCAAGGTCTCTTTGGCGTGCATAACTATCGTAGTCACCGCTTGCAGCGACCTCTTCAAAGCCTTTCTTGGAAAGTCGAAGGAAAATGTCGGCAGGGGCGCCGTAGAAGAGTCTAAGTTCGAGTCCCTTTGTCTTGAGTGCTTCTTTCAGACGAAGGACGCGTGAAAAGATGAACGAGACACGTTTGTCATCCTTGTGAAGCTTGTCCAGGATATTGGTATCAAAGATAAAGATCGGAAGGACTTCGCCTCCCAGACTCAGCAGAGGGTTGTCCTCGACACGAAGATCCCGCCGGAACCAGAGTATGCGTCTCATTTTCCGCTTCTTATATCCGAACGCAGTGCAAGCTCTTTAGGGTAGGGTTGCAGGAATTTTTGTCCCAGAAGATAGGAAGCGTCATATTTGTTGGCAAACATGCAGAGCGTGCTCAGCGGCGTGACAAGCGGAATGATCTTCGCGGCATAGTCTTGTATCTGCTCATGCAGACTTGCCTTTTCGACTTCAGAAAGGTCGTTTTTGACAAAGCCTGCCATATGCTCAAGGACATTGCGAGTTTTACCGATACTGCTTTTTTCTCCTATGGCGGTCTTGAAGGTTACCTCATAGGCTTCAAAGATCTCTGCAGTGTTTTTTTTGTCGTGGCTTCCGACAAGTCTGCCCAGTTTTCGGTAGGCCACTTCATTTTTGGACTGCAGCATGAACTTATAGGACTGGTGGAAGTTGATCAGTGCTTTCATGTCGGGAGAGGACGCCTTGAAGTTTTCGAAGTCATGATAGGCGAAGAGCTGCATGATGAAGTTCTCTCGCAGCCATGGGTCGTTCAGCCGCCCTTCTTCTTCCATGGGTAAAAGCGGAAAATGCTCTCTGCACAGTCCGGTAAAAAGTCCGTCCTCCTTTCCTTCGACAAAGCCATTGGATAAGTAGGCTTTGGCACTGCCCAGAGCACAGCTTGGTGATTTTGATTTGAAGATGATGCCGCTAAGAGGCTCTTCTTTAAGACGGTGTAGATCATCATGCGAAGCACTCAGAAGCGTGCCGGTCAGGTCAGAACCGTCCTTATTGGACTGGATGATAAGGCCATTGTCGTCACGGACTACTCTGAGTGATGGTCGGGGATTTCCAAAAGCAAGGTTCTCCGGGCAAAAAGGGACAAACTGTGCATATCGACTGAGCTCATCGGTAATAAAATGGTCGTGCTTGTGACCGCTGTCAAAACGCACCTTATTCCCTAAAAGGCAGGAAGAAACGGCTATCTTCATCTTATACGTCCTTTAGATCGTTTGCTATATCTTCGTGTATCATAGCATGTAATCTCTCATCAATGCCATACCTGGTCAATTCTAAACATAAGGCTGCGCCTAAGTACGGATTTCGATATTGCGAGTCATAGTATGACGGGCTATATAAGTATTGTCAGGAGATAACGTAATAAAAGATAATAATTTTTTTAAGATAAAAGTATCATGAAGGTTGGTGATGGTGGAGCATAGCGGGATCGAACCGCTGACCTCTTCGCTGCCAGCGAAGCGCTCTCCCAGCTGAGCTAATGCCCCACAGGCTTGGAAGATGAGAAGTATATAGATTTATGGCTTAATCGGTTCTAAATGAAGTGTTTTTT
>JBFEIF010000027.1:0-21752 GCA_041553795.1 Sulfurimonadaceae bacterium | reverse complement strand
ATCCCTCTCATCGCTGATAGCACTTGTCTCACTTGTCATCGCATCTTTTGTTATCCATCCTGAGATGCCGCATGCACCGGTTCTGATAATCGCCTTTATTATCATCTACAAACACATTCCTAACATCATCCGACTTGTACAGGGTGAAGAGAAGAAAGTCATCTAAATGACGATACACATCGAAGACCTAAGCTTTAAGTGCATTATAGGTCTTCTTGATTTTGAACGTCACAACCCCCAAACGCTCATCATCGATCTTACTTTGGACTATGATTATCAGGATGAGTTTATTAATTATGCGGAAGTTGCAAGCCTCATCGAAGCACATCTGCAGGAAAAAAAATATGAACTTCTTGAGACAGCCTTAAACGAACTTTTTAATATTATTTCCCAAAGCTTTCCATTGACCAGACGACTGCAAATCAAGATCACTAAACCTAATATCCTCCCTAACTGCCGTGTTTCAGTCAGTAATGTTAAAGTTTACTGAAAGAAATTTTAAATTTTCTTGAAAAAAACTTTAAAAATTTCTAAAACTGTGTTATAATCCTACCAAAATTTACCTATACGAGGACGCTCATGCGCATTCTTATTATTGAAGACGAAGTAACACTTAATAAAACACTTGCGGAAGGCTTAAAAGAGTTTGGCTACCAAAGTGATGTTGTTGAAAATGTAAAAGATGGTGAATACTATCTTGATATTCGTAACTACGACCTGGTTTTGATGGACTGGATGCTTCCTGATGGAAACGGTATTGATATTATTGGAAATATCAAGCATAACACACCGAAGACTTGTGTTGTCGTGATCTCTGCACGTGATGATAACGAGAGTGAGATCGAAGCACTAAATGCCGGCGCTGATGATTATATCCGTAAGCCATTTGATTTTGATGTTCTTGTAGCACGTCTTGCAGCACGTTTACGTTTTGGCGGTTCAAACATCATCGAGATCGAAGACCTTGTTATCAACCCTGAAGAAGAAAAGATCACTTATAAAGAAAAAGATATCGAGCTTAAGGGCAAGCCTTTCGAAGTCCTTACACACCTTGCACGTCACCGCGATCAGATCGTCTCTAAAGAACAGCTTCTTGATGCTATCTGGGAAGAGCCTGAATTGGTAACGCCTAACGTTATCGAAGTCGCGATCAACCAGATCCGTCAGAAAATGGACAAGCCTTTAAATATTACCACTATCGAAACGGTTCGTCGCCGCGGCTACCGTTTTTGTTTTCCTAAAGAAGTATAACTATCCATTTGACTCCCTTTGCGGAGTCGCCTTTGTCTTAATTTTCTTTTGTGTATAATCTAATTCTAAAATAAAACAAAAGATTTTGCATGCTCGCTTACCAAAAAAGTATACGTTCCCGTTTTCTCATACAGCTACTTGTTGCTTCAGCCGCACTTATCTTTATCTTTTCATCTATACTGTATCTCTTTATACAAGAGTCGATCTATGATGACAAAAAAGAAGGTCTGCTCAAAGTCGCCAAACACGTCGTTGCTTATGAGTCTATTCAATCTGTGATCGACGGGACTGACGGTATCTTGGCCTTAAACATCGAGATGTACTCCGATCCCGCTTATGACGGTTCGATCGATCTGTCAGAGATCACTGAAGGGACTTCGGTCAAATTAAGCCTAATCTATCCATTTAATCTAAAAGATCATTCCTATATCAAAGTCACAGAGAACATCACGAATACAAAACAACTTTTGAAAAAGATACTTAACTCTATTTTCATCATCAATATACTTGGTTTTGTCATCATCATCATCTATGCCATCACTTTATCGACGATGCTGATCAAACCGATCAAAGCCTTGACGGCAAAACTCTCCAATATGAACGAGCATCTTATTCGTCCAATCAAGACCGAAAGACTCCCTATCGAATTTCTGCCTTTGGGCGAGACACTCAACCATCTTATCGCACGGCTTCAAAACTTTGTCAAATATCAAAAAGAACTTTTTATCGGTACAGCACATGAGCTGAAGACGCCCCTTGCCGTTATGAAACTTAAAAACCAGGTCACACTTATCAAAAAACGCGAGGCAAGCGAGTATATTGAAGCGATAAAGATCAACAACAAGACCATAGACGAGATGAACAAGATCATTGCCGATATATTAAATATCGGGCGTCAGGAAGGGGCTCAACTTGAGACGCCGCAACAGCTTGATGTCATAGCTTATCTCAGGACTAAAGGAAATGATTTCAAACTTCTTGCCGAAAGTGAGCGAAAAGAGCTGGAGATGGACTTCAAACCTGACCTTTTCATGGCAACCTTGCAGCCTACACTTCTCAACCAGATCATTCAAAACTTTTTGCAAAATGCACTGAAGTTCACTCAATCTGAAAAGAGTGTACTTCTCAAAAGCTTTCAAACCGAAAGAGGTCTGTGTATTCAGGTCATCGACGAAGGTGTCGGTGTAGATGAAAGTTTTGATCACTTTGCCCCTTTTAAACGTTCAGGCAACAAAGGCGGTGTCGGACTCGGCCTTTTTCTATCCAAAAGTGCCGCTGATGCACTCAATGCTAAGATCACGATCAAGAACCGTACTGACGGTATTCAGGGGGCTGTCGCGACTCTCGAACTAACCTCTTCACTAAGCTGTACTTTACCTGTAAGCAAATAATATAATTTGTCTTAAAGTTTAAAAGAAATTCAAGCTTTGTTTTGTTATAAATCACTATTAAAATTTTGGGATAGAAAAGCCCGGATATCCGTTGTATAGACGGGTATTAAAAAGGTAGTGAATGTCTTTGTTAATTAATGACGAATGTATAGCATGTGATGCATGCCGTGAAGAGTGTCCTACTATGGCAATCGAAGAGGGTGATCCGATCTATATCATCGATCCGGACCGCTGTACAGAATGTGTCGGAGACTATGATGAACCCGCTTGTATCGCAGTATGCCCTGTAGACTGTTTTGAACTTGATAAGGATAATATCGAGACCATCGCTGAACTTAAGTTTAAATACGAACAACTTCAAAACGAAGAATAGGCTTTAGCAACTTGGCCAAACGCACAGCAGTTATCGATATCGGTTCAAACTCTGCGCGTATGGTCATCTATGAAAAGACAAGCCGTTTTGCTTTCCATCTTGTCCATGAAGCCAAATCACGCGTACGCATCAGTGAAAAAGCTTATGAACACGGCGGATATCTTCAAGAAGAGCCCTTAAAACGCGCTTTTTTAGCCCTAAAAGAGTTTTCCCTAATCATTCAGCAATACAAGGTCAATAAGACACTATGTGTAGCGACTTCTGCTCTTCGCGATGCCCCGAATCAAAAATCATTTACCTCTTACATCCAAAAAGAACTGAGCCTTCCTATCAAGATTATTTCCGGTGAGAGAGAGGCCTATCTGGGCGGTATGGCAGCTGCCAATCTTCTTCACCTTGATAATGCTCTCAGTATAGATATCGGCGGTGGTTCAACTGAGCTTGCCATCTATAAAAACAAAAAAGTCATACAGACCTATTCGCTTAATATCGGCACAGTCCGGCTCAAGGAGCTCTATTTTGACAATGCTGATATAGAAGGTGCTAAAGCTTACATAATCAATGAGTTTAACAAGCTCCCCAAGGGCATTAAACATGCTAATATTGTCGGTATAGGCGGAAGTCTTCGTGCCATTAGCAAGATGATCATGGAAAAAGAAGATGTCTTCTTTAAAAAACTTCACGGTTTCACCTATACAATATCCGCCCAAAAAGCCTATTTCGACAAAATATTGGATGCAGATGAGAAAGGATTAAGAGAGCTTGGTGTCAAAAAAGACCGTTTGGATGTGATACAGCCTGGACTTCTAATTCTTGATCTCCTGATACAGCATGTAGACGCTACAACTATCACCACCTCCGGTGTCGGTGTCAGAGAGGGTCTGTTCTTGAGTGATCTGCTTCGTTCTCAGCAAGACAGGTTTCCGGACAACTACAACCCAAGTGTAAGAAGTCTTTTAGACCGTTTCTCCCAAAAAAAGCAAAGCGAACTATATCCTCGATCTTCCCTACTCTTTGACCTGCTTGCAGAACAGCTTAAACTTGATACAAAGTATAAAAAAGTCTTTTTGCATGCTATCAAACTGAGCCAGATCGGAAAAGAGATAGACTTTTATGAATCGCACAGACATGCCTATTACCTTTTACTGAACGGACTCAACTACGGGTTTTCACACCAAGAGACGGTTCTTATCTCAACTTTGGTACGCTATCAGCGCAAGAAACTGCCAAGCGACAGCCATATGGAAAAATACCGCGAGTATTTGCCTCCCTATGAGACCTGTACTTCGCTTAGTTTTTTAATGCGTCTTGCACTTGATCTCTTCAATGACTTTGACCACAAAAAAGATTTCAATATGTCTTTGGATAAAGGCTGCTTATTTATCAAAGCTAATGAGACCTATCTTCTGGAAGAAAAGCTCAAAGACATCAAAGAGAATGAGCTGCTTACCATCAGTATAAGCTCTTAGAGATCGGCTTAAATAGACTTTTCTTAGAGACTCAGCGTCTCTGCCTAATATAAGACCCTTTTAGAACCTCTGGCCGATAGTAAACTCAAATGTAGAGGTCTGGTCATTAAGTTCATCATCGAGCGCCTGTGAGAATATCAGCTGGATCGGTCCCATTGGAGAGAACCATTCGATAGCAGCCCCATAGCTTGAACGGCTTATTCGTTCATTTTTATAGGTTGACATATCTGTCAGATAAGCATTAAGAGCTGTATCATATTCAGTCTTCTGCGTAATCGGGTCATATCCATCCGGATTGCTAAAGAGGTCTTGACCCATGCCACTAAGAAATCCATAGTCATAAAAAGCGGTTACGCGAAGCTTAGCTTTAGGGACAAGAGGAAAACTTGCTTCTATAGAGTTCGTAAACATGTCCCGTCCGCCGATTCGTCTGTCTTGACCATCTCGTGGGGAGAGTGAATAGGAATCATATCCGCGTACCGTACCAACACCGCCCATATAAAAACGTTCAGCTGTCGGCAGATTAGTCCGAGCATCTGTAGCTGACTCATCGTAAAAAATGTACGAGTAACGTGCCTTATAGCGTAAGATAAGATCAAAACCGACATATTCTTCGAGGCCCTTATAAGCCTTGAACGTATTGTTGCTCTTTATAAAGTTGGCAGTACCGCCTATGCCTGCATATTCAAGGCTTGTACTCGCTTCATAACCATTTCTGGCCACATAGAAGTCATCTGTATTGTTAAAACGAAGTCCGACCGTCACGGCTGACTTCTGATAGTCTTCAAACAATATCTGGTCTATACCTGATGTTATATTGGTATCATAATTGATATCACTATATTGAGATTCAGCATATGTGTAATTCAATGACCCACTCAAAAAACGGCTCAGTCGTCGTCCCAGACCAAGTCCGAGGCCCTGTGTCGAGATTGTGTAATCCTCATAATCTGTCGCATTAGTGTATATCGAAGATGAACCGGAATAATCACTGTCGTTCAAACGAGGATTACTGACATTGACACTAAAACTTTTGGTTCTTTGCGAAGTCTCTGCAGAGAAACCAAGATTGACACCCGAACCAAAGATATTTCTGTCAGAGATACTTGCAGAAAGCAAGATCCCTCCAAAGCTTCCATATCCTCCGCCGATCTGGATATTACCGGTCTGTGTCTCTTTTACTTTCACGATCAGGTCCATTGTCTGGTCGTCAACACGTTTCTCCTCTATCGTAGTCGATTCAAAGTATCCAGTACGCTGAAGGGAGTTTCGTGAATCTTTGATATCTGTCAGGTTATAAAGATCACCCGGTGCAAGATAGATCTCACGGCGTGTCACCCGGTCAAGTGTTCGGGTATTTCCGGAGATAAGGACATCACGTATATAGACCTTCTTGCCCGGTTGGATCTTATAGACGACATCAACGGTGTGCGCTTTTTTGTCTTTTCTAAGGTCCGGAGAGACTTTGACATAAGCATATCCCAGGTTCGCAATGATCGTTTTAATACGCTCAGAGTCTTCTCTGAACGTCTTGATGTTAAATGCCTTGTTCAGTTCCAGTTTGATGACTTCGCGTATTTTCTCATCTTCGATGACATTGAGGGACTGCTCCAGAATAATGTCACTCACCCGATATACTTCGCCTTCATAAACAGTATACGACATATCGGCAATATATTGTGTAAAATCCACTCGTACAAAAGGGTCATCAACCTTCGAGTCCAAATAGCCGTATTGCATATACATATCACGAATACGAAGAGGGTCATACTGCAATTCCGTCAGTTTCATCTCCCCGTCATTACGGCCCCAGAACCATCCCATCCATTGATGTTCCTTATTGGCTATAACCTCATTAAAGTCAGTACCGACAAAAGCTGTCATCCCCTCAAATGAAAGCTTTTCTATGACAATGTTCTCACCTTTGTTGACTTTGAACGTCAGTTCTATACTTCCGTTATCAAGCGTCTTCGTCTCGACTTCGACGATCGTATCTATATAGCCTTCTTGCGAGATTGTCTCGATCAAACGTTTTTTGGCGTTACTGATCTTCTTTTTATCATAAAGTGAACCCTTTTTTATCTGTAGGAGTTCACTATTCTCTTCTTCATCGCCTTGACCATACCCATCGATCTCAATATGCGATATAACGGACTTTTCGCTAAAGTGATAGGTCAACACGCCGTTTTGTTCCGTCACCCAGATATCCGTAAAATACCCATATTGATAAAAACGCTGAATCGATTGGTCGATCTTCTTTTCTGAAAGTGTATCTCCGACATCAAATCCGAGGTTTTCTTTTGCAACCGGTTCAGAAAGATGGACCAATCCGTCAAATTGGATATCATTTACCGTTTTGGCGTGTAAAATACCTGCAAAAATGATCAATGCCAAACACAAAATTCTCATTAAATATAACCTTTAAAATAATACATAAACATAAAGCCTAAGATTGTATCTCTAACGGGGTTAAAAAGGAGTAAAAGCAGGTAGAAACAGAAGAAAAGTACCGATTAGAATCGTATTGTCACTTTTTTATACCTTCTGGAGAACATCAGGAGGCAATTCAATATTCTAAGAGTTATATACCTGTGCGTTTTCCGGGTCTGTCCTCAAACATGACAGGTTTTACACCCTTATTACATCCGTCCGAACAGGTCTGCATCCATTCTATCGCAAGATCACTTTCGACACCCTCGTCTTCAAGGCTGTTAGCAAGCCAATATCCTGTATCGTCACAAGAAAGATTATCCGTAAAATGCTTTCGTACACACAAAGACGAGACTTCGTCCAGAAGGTTCTGACGTTCTGCCTCATCCATATTGTCAAAGGCTGCTTTTGTATAAACCGTCTTACTGAGTGAAAATTGCAGGTCATCTCTGTGATCGAACCAATACATGATCTCGCCGCCAAAAAAAAAGGATACAGTAAGAAAAACCAGTGCTATTGTCGTTAACTTCCCAAAATCCAAACTGCCCATATTATCTCCATTGTCTTCATAAATAGTTTCAGTTACATCGGCATTTGCCAATATCTATTGATGGATTGTAATATTAAAAAGTAAATAATTGGCTTAGGAATGCGGTTTTTGATGCAGCACTCACTAACTTTCTTTTACTTCCATGTTCTTTTGATGTAGGATTCTCTTCCCGAACCTTTTTTATACATCTGATAGTGCCAAGAGTTCTTTTTAAAATAATCCTGATGATACTCTTCAGCACGAAAGAACTCTTTTACAGGCTTGATCTCTGTGGCGATCGCTTTGTCAAACTTGGCCGAAGCGGAAAGTTCATGCTTGGACTTCTCGGCTGCAGTCTTTTCACTTTCATCCTGATAAAAGATCACGGTTTTATACTGCTCGCCTTTGTCTGTGAACTGCCCGTTTTGATCGGTAGGGTCTATATTTCTCCAAAAAACATTCAAGAGCTGTTGGTAGGTGATAACATCTGATTGATATCTTACCTGTACGACTTCATAATGTCCGCTATTTCCTTGCGACACCTGATCATAACCAACAGAAGAAGCATCTCCTCCCATATAGCCTGATTCAGCACTTATAACGCCTTTTAAAGGCTGAAAAGCAGCTTCCATGCACCAGAAACACCCTCCGCCGAAAACAGCACTCTTTTCTTGCGCAAGCACAGAATTGACGAGTAACAAAAATAAAAGAATTGTTTTTTGCATATTTTCTCCCTTTATACAAGAGATTCTAGCGAAGATATGTGTAGCGCGTGTGCAGTAGTGAACAGAGTAAGGGTGTACCCTTACTTCTCTTTTCCATTTCCATAATGTTTGAACAAATATTCTGTGACTAAGATCTCTTGATCATCTTCGATATCCATACCGAATGCATCTTTCATCTTCTTTACTTTTCCGGCCCAAAACGCTTTTGACTGTGGACCTTGATTGATAATATAACCGAAAGAGTGACATATTAAACATTGCGCCTGTACAACATCAAAATGTTCGCCCATCTTGATCTCATAAGGGATATAAGGGACTTGCATGTTCTCTTTTACTTCTTGCGCTGACAAAGGAAGAAAAGTCAGCATCGCTGCTATTACATATTTATACATCAGACCACCTCAATTGTTACGGTATCAACACCGTTGTATTTATAACCGCCATGGTTCCATTTAATGTCTTGTGCCAAGGGCTGTACTTCACCGGCAAGATTGACTGCTTTTGACATGATTGTCACTTTACCGTAAGTGTTCGGGTTAAACGTGTAACGGAACTCTCTGAACGAGTAAAGACCATTTTTGCCGTCATCCAAGATCGCTGCTTCCCATGTCTTTCCGCCATCAACTGAGACCAACACTTCTTTGATACCCTTACCTTGGTCAAAGGCCACCCCGCGAACCGTCGTATGAGAGTTATAGTAGACCTTCGTGTCATTCGTCGGATAACCGATCATAGACTTGACATTCATCTTAGTGATAGGCTTGGTCTTCACTTTTTTGTGAGAATATGGGTCTTCACTCTCTGTTTCATTATCAGGAACACGGTAGGCGACGTCCATAAAGAACAGTTTCTGATAGTCTGTAGTCAAAGTAAGATTAGAAAGCATCTTTACCCATGAGTCAGAATAATATCCCGGGATAACAAGACGCACCGGATATCCGTTAAGATAAGGAAGTTCTTCTCCATTCATCTCATAAGCAACGATTACATGTTCATCTAGCTCTTCGATATGCATTTCGCGGACGAAGTTTGGTGTTTTGTAATAAGCAGCCTTATCCAGACCGTTAAAACCAATCCAATGTGCACCTTTTTTCATACCCGCTCTCTCAAGGATATCTCTAAGACGGGCTCCTTTCCATTTTGCATTTCCTACCGCTCCGTTACCCCATTGGATACCTCCGGCAATCGGTGAAAACGCAGATCGTCCGTTTCCGCCGCACTGAAGTGCTGCCGTTATCTCGATTGGTGCGAATTCTGTCTTCAACTGCTCCAATGTCAAAGAAAGCTCATTCTTGACTTCACCGTTGACCTTTAGTCTGTACTCATTGATATCCACATGTGTTGGGATCTCCGGCATGTGCCATCGTACAAAAAACTGGTCATTCGGCGTAATAGCCTGTGAAAAGACATTTCTAGGGCTTTCTAAAAGTGGTGGTCTGTCCGAATAAGTAATCATCGGACGCTTTTGTGGAAAGGCAACTTCTGAAATCTTTTGGCCCGTCTTCGGCTGAGAAGCTGCTTCAAGAGAGCTTCCAATGGCTGCGGCACCAGCTACTGCTAGTGATTTTTTGAAAAAATCGCGTCTTTGCATATGAGACTTCCTTTATATTTAATCTTGAAATAATAGCACACTAAGCACCTTCAAAAAAATTAAATAAAAATGATATAATATTCAATAAAAGTTATCTTAAAATTTTCAAAGGTCTTACTATGTTTTCTTTGCGACAAATCGAACTTTTTCTTGCCGTTTCAAAGTCTCGTACGCTTATAGAGGTTGCCAACCAATACAAGATGAGTCAATCGGCTGTTTCAATGGCGCTGAAAGAGCTTGAAAACCATCTGGACGAAAAGCTTTTTGAACGTATGGGAAAGAAACTAGTCCTTAATGAACGGGGCCGACTCTTTTTAAAAGAGGTTCAGCCTCTTTTTATCGAGTTAAAAAGTCTGCATCAGAAGTTCACACAGAACCATCTTCATGGAGAGATCAATGTCGGTGCGAGTCTGACTACAGCTAACTATATCATGCCTCAACTGATGACCAAGTATATGCTTAAACGGCCTGAAGTATCGATAAATATGAAGATGGCAAATACGCAAGATATCGTCAGCCACATCGAAAACGGAGGTATTGACCTGGGGCTGATCGAAGGAAACATCCAGTCTTCTACCCTTGTACAGAAGATCATTGCTTCGGATGAACTGATCGTAGTCACCTCCGACAAAGACCTGAAAGGGGAATTTTTCATCGACAGTCTGGCCGATAAAAAGTGGATACTTCGAGAGAAGGGTTCCGGTACACGCTCCATATTTTTGGAGCAGATCGAACCTATAGATAAAGAACTTAATATCGTCTTGGAGCTTGAACAGACCGAAGTTATCAAAAGCTTCTTACTTCTGGATAAGTCCTATATCAGCTGTCTGCCCCGCATCTCCGTTCAAAAAGAGCTGCAGGCAAAAGAGCTCTTTTACGTACCTATCAAAAATCACACCTTTATGCGTGAGTTTTCACTGATCTACAATAAGAATCGTACTCCAACAGTCTTGATGGACGACTTTTTACAGCATATTCTTGAGTTTGTAAAAAACGTTTAAAGTTTTCCCTGTTTCACCTGGGAAAGGACTACGGCCAGTGTCACGCCGTCATTCTCTGTCCCATCTTCAATACAGGCTTCACACTTATTTCCGACATGCTGTATATCAGAGGCCATCCACTCTTCCACTGTCTTGATATCATTTGCTTTAAGAAACTCTACTGCCTCACCGATAGTGATATGATTACACGAACACAAGACCTTTTCAGCATCAAATAGATGGGAATACGGCATAACGGCTCCAATTTTTAGGCTAATTATATCAAGTTTGCTATAATACAGACAAAAACAACCAAAGATATTAGAATGACAGCAGCAATAATCGGACTTGGCCTTATGGGCGGGTCTTTGGCAATGGCCATCAAAAAACTTCCGATGATCAAGACAATAATAGGATACGATCATAATAAAGCCCATGAAGAAGAGGCTTTGAAATTAAAACTTGTTGACAGGATTGTGGATTTTGAAACCATCAAAAAGGCCGACATTATCATACTCGCGATACCTGTAGACGGTATTATCGCCTGCATCAAGACCCTTGAAGGTATCAGCGATACAACGACAGTTATCGACCTCGGTTCGACCAAAGAAAAGATCGTCAAATCAATTCCCTCTGCTCTGCGTAAGAACATTGTCGCTGCGCACCCTATGACAGGTACGGAGAAGTTCGGTCCCTCAGCAGCCCTTGACGACCTTTATAATGACAAAGTCGTTGTCTTATGTGATATGGAGCATTCCGGTGAACATCAGCAGGAGACAGCCGTACGTCTCTTCTCTCAGATCCATATGAGACTTGTCTACATGAAGGCCCATGAGCATGATCTGCATGTCGCTTTCATCTCCCATATGCCGCACCTGATCTCATATTCATTGGCCAATGCCGTCTTGAAACACGAAGAACATGAGAACATCTTAAACCTTGCAGCCGGGGGTTTCCGTTCGATGAGCCGTTTGGCGAAGTCCTCTCCCAATATGTGGGGAGACATCTTTCGTCAGAACAAGACACACCTGCTCGACTCTCTCAGCTACTTTGAAAAAGAGTTGGAACTGATGAAAAAGATGGTCCAGAACGAACAGTGGGACGCCTTGGACCAGAAGATGAAAGATGCAAATTCATTGCATGATATCTTGAAGTGAGAATGGCTGTGCAAGGCCGAACAATGAACTCCAAAAGAACGATAGCCTGATGATAGAATCACGTTCGGACAAGATCACGCAGGCGACTGTCAACCATTTGGACAAGACCCTTCCCTCTCCTTTTTATGTCAATGATTTTTCAACAGAACAATACCTGGAACTGTTAAAACACCTTTTTAATCTTTTTGATGAAAGTGTCATCCTAGGCCACACTCTGGCCGTTGAAAAAGGGTTCAAACTTTTTTTCCAAAAAAGCGGTCAAGAGATCGATATCAAACTCAATGCCTACAGTATCAAGATGTCAAAAGTCTTCAAAAAAAACGGTATAGGGCCGGCTATGGACAAGGCTCTTTTCACCTTAACCCAAAGACTTGATCTCCTTACAACGAACATCAAAGCCTATGAGGTCTACTCTTATCTGCATCAATTTCCTGAGGAAAAATCTCGCGAACTCTTTGAGAGCTTTTCTGATGTCGAAGTGACGAATGATGACATTCGCATGCACATCAGAGAAGAAGTCGAGACCCTACTTAAGCTTCATACACGCGATATCATACTCTTTCTCTCAGGTCAGATGTATATACGCAATTTTGTCCCTCCCGTAGCAAAGACGACAAGTGATGAACAACGTTTTAACGGTTGTGATCCGGATAAGTTGAGTGCAATCTATGAGGAGTGCTTTCCAAAAGACTTTTCAGAAAAACTTTTAGAAATGGTGCCCGAACTTGAAAACTCCTCTTTAAACTTTTCACGCCTGGACAATCTTAGCTTTCACCAAAAACTTCCGGACACCTTCCGAAGCTTCATCGATATCGCCATGCTTCCTTTTACGGATCATTTGGATGAAGAGACTTCTCTTGCCCTGAACGGATATGTCCTTCGTCTGCATTTCGACACTATACTGGCAAAACTTGCCGAAGTCTTGTTAAAAAAAGTCCTCGAACGCGATAAAAGAGCAGACCTCTTTTTAAAATATTATAATGGCGATACTGTCTTTAACACCAGAGGTCAAAAAGTCAAAAAGCCCTCTATTATCGATGCCAATAACAACACTTGGAACTTCAGTGCTATCTTCTCTATCCTGACTCAGCATAAACAGGCACAGAAAAACTTGCTGACCCACAAAAAGGCATTGGAGGAGAAAGAAGAGATCTACCTTACATTAAAAAACGAGCTTGACACGATACAGGCAAAACAGAAGAGTGAGACTAAAAAACTTGAGAAGCTCAAAGAACGTATCGCACATCGAAGATTGGAGCAGAAAAGCCTCAAGCTCAAAAGTACCACAGACTCGAATGATGCGTTAAAATCCGAGCTTCGGCAATGTTCAAGCGAACTGCGCAGGGATGAAAACGAGTATGACGTTCTGAACGACGTGGTCAACAATATAAACCTTAGACTTGAGAACCACAAGACTGAGACCAATAACCGCGAACAGCATGTTATAAAAGAAAAAGAGCTGATGAAGAAGATAGAAACCAGTTTTATTGAACTCAACAAAAACTACAAACTTATCAAGACCGCCTTGGCAAAAGCGATCACAGGAAGATAGCCTAGTTACGGTAGGCATCCAGTGCTTGTGACTGCTTGCTGATGTTGCTGAAGTTTTCCAAAGAACTTTTTACTGCCGGTTCTGTTACGCTCTGGGCCACATTGACGGATACGGAAGATGAGACTTGAAGTTTATATATCTTAGCCTTCGTGTCACTTTGCTTATCTGTTTGAGAGAGGGCGTCGAGCGCATTATTGGAGTTCTCTTGAGATGAAGAAAGAGGATCAGGCCTTCCGACTTGCACTGCGGACGGATAAGGTGATTGAAATACGTAAGCAGCTATTTTCATACTCGACTCCTTGTCCTCACATCATAACAGAGATACCTCAAAGAGCTGCTTTTATCTTTAAGTTAACTCAAAAGTCTCAAACTTTACTTTTGCAGTCTCTTGAGAACATCTTTGAGCTTGCTTTTGTCGATCTTATGATCTTTCCCCTCATACAGATTTTCTGATAGTTCTTTGACAAGTGCTTCTATTTCCTTGTCGCCGTCCATATGACTCATCAAAAGCTGCAAGACTTCTTTGGACTCTTTGACCGGGACTCTGTGACGCTGTTTCTCCTGTCTGAATACTCTTTTCCACGGAAGCATAGCTGCTGCAAGACCAAGGAGAAATCCCCCTAAAAGCAGCCATACACCCTCCATAAGATCAAATCCGCTATTTTTGATATTGACATCTTTCACTTCTTCGCTTGGCCGTGAGATCTTAAGCTCTTTTTTGATTTCAGGCGCCGCGTTCAAGACCTTGATCTTGATCTCGTCTGAACGGATAGTCTTGACTGTGTCGGTTGCCACATCCATATAGGATACTTTAAAAGCAGGTATGCTGAAATCGTGTTCTGCTACCAGTGCCGACTTTTGTGTAAAGGTACCATAGTACTTTCCATCCTGGAGATAATGGCTGATCTTGGGTTCCTCATTAAAAGCCTGTGCCCCGGCAATATGAATATCAAAGACCGGTATATCTTCGATATTGGCAGCCCCTTTAAGCTCTATTGTCAGGTTGACCGCCTCGCCTGCATTCACCTCAACCTTATCCACCTTTACGCCGATCTCAAGTCCTCCGACCAAGCTGATGCCTTCAGGAAGAGGCTTTACGTCGATATCGAGTTCATTTGAAAAAACAGTCCGTGTCTTGGCCGTCGCAAATACCATCCCCCAGGAGTCCCGTGATCGCGATCTGACTTTGACATCCCAGCGCAACGGTCCCAGACTAAGTTGCCCGCTTTGCTGCGCAGCAAGTGCATACATGTTCACACGCATGTTATATTGATCCTTGAGAAAAGGCTGTCCCTTTTGCTCACTTTTGATCCAGATGTTCTTGTTCTCCGGAAGAGAGATCGACTCTGCTACACTGTCCGTATTCTGGCGTTCTTTGAAGTGCACCTTCATCTCAAAAGGTTCACCTACATAGATAGAGCGTTTTTCTGTTTCGAGCTCAACGATGAAAGGTTCGTTCTTTGTAATAGACATCTTCGAAACAGTGATGTTTATCGGCTCTGTCATCTCTTCTTTATCATTGACCGTGACAGGGAAAGATTCGATGACACAGGACTGCTGCGGCATTATCTCATACATCAAAGACATCTCCTGTGCACGTTGTCCGTTGGAAAAGACATCTTTTCTGCTTTCCATCCTTCCTTCGATACTGTAACCGCAAAGCTCATCCAAAGGAGGAATCCTGACCTGACCCGATCCGGTGACAGTCAAGGTAAAAGTAACACGTTCACCACGTGTTATCTGGTCTTTGTCAACACTGACCTTTATGTCCGCTTTCAGTGATGAAAGCATTAAAAGAAATAAGAGTATCTTACCAAGGTTTTTCATTTTCATCCTCATCATGTTCTAGGTCTTGCATCTTGTACAGATGTCCTTTTTGGGACTGCTGTATCGCTTTGAGCCATTTTTTTGCTTCAAGCTCACTCATCTCTTTCATTCCCACGGCGACTTTGGCTTCTTCTTCCTCTTTTCCCTCATCTTTTTGTGGATCCGTTGTATTTTCGTCTGTTCTCTTTTCTTGCAGCCTTTCTTCAGTAGATTTCTGTTCCGAAGAGTCTCTCTCTTTCTGGTTCTGCTCTTTCTCCTTCATCTGTTCTTGGGAAGGATCAGACTTCTGCTCTTTTTCATTCATATCATCCTCAGCTTTTTGCTGTTCGCTTTTTTGCTGATCGTCTGACTTGGGATCATTCCCTTCAGTATCTTTTGACTTGTTATTGTTCTCAGAACTGCTTTTATCTTTTGAATCCTTGTTTTCCTCAGAGTCGTTGTTGTCTGTCGAGTCTTTCTGGTTCTGCTGTTCTTGCTGATTTTCTTCTTTTTTCTTTTCTTCTTCAAGTTTCTTTTTTGCTAGATCCAAGTTCTCTTTTGTCTCTTTATCTGGTCTTAATTTATAAGATTTTTCGTAATTTTCAATTGACTTTGTAAGATTTCCTTCACCTCTTAAATTATAATAACTATTGCCCATATTAAAATAAACATCTGCCATCATATTCTCATCTTTAGAGTCAACTTGTCCAAAGTTTTCTGCAGCTTTGTTATATGCCCCTAATTTATATAAACTATTTGCATAATTGTAATATCCTTCATTGGAAGGGTTTGACTCAACATGTTCCTTGAATAAATGGCTGCTTTTTTCAAAATCTCCTTGAACGTAAGCCTCTTTGGCATCTTGAAGTTTTTTGAAGTCAAGCAGACCAGCCGTGGCTTCTTCTTGAAAGGCACCCAATAATGCAAAAAGCACAAATATCTGAGCAACAGGTCTTGGTAAAGAAGAGAAAGCCAAAAAAAGAAAAAAGACAGCCATCCCAAGAGGATAATAAAAAAGCTGTACATATTGAGGTATGGTCTCTTTTTTCAATGTCGCTTTCTGCGTTATCGACTCGATTTCATCAAGCATCGTTTTGATATCTTCTTCACCCAATACGGATTCTATATAGATACCGCCTGTCTCTGTCGCCAGATCAGAGACCTTGGGATTGAGTCTGGAGATGAGTATATTTCCGTTTTGTTTGATAAAACCGCCGTCACTGCTTCTGACAGGACTGCCTTTATCTGAGCCGATACCTATGATAAACAGGCGAAGACCGTTCGCTTTTGCAAGTTCGATCTCTTTTGAAAAATCTTCCGCATCGCCGCCATCGGTAAAGAGAAGAAGGTTCTTCCTATCGGCATGTTCAAGCATGGAGATCGCCGAACGCATCATAGAGTCCAAACGGGTGCCCTTCTCCGTGATGTTTTTTGTCTGTACCTTAGAGAGTAAAAATGCGACCGAACTGTGATCAAAACTCAAAGGTGAGACAATATAGTCATGCTTGGCAAAAGCAAGTACACCGATACGGTTATGGGGTGCTTGTTTAATAAGTTCTATCGCCTTGGTCTTGGCAAAATCAAGCCGGTTAGGATATCTGTCTTCAGCCATCATAGAGTCAGAGATATCGATCCCGATAAGGATATCCGCACTTTTGGCTTCGACAACGATCTCACCCTCTTTTATAACGGGCTGAGAAAGTGCCAGTATCATAAAGATAAAAGCCATTAAAAAGAGTGTATTCCGAGCGGTTCGTCCAAGACTCTTGTTCTCGGAACGAAGCCTCTTAAGTACATCTTTCTCAAACATGGCAAAGCTCTCTTTGGAACCTGTCATGATAAAATAAAAGAGTATCAAGGTGATCGGCAGCATCAGGTAGATAAAGATCGGGTACAGAAGACTCATGCCCACCCCTTCTTAGAGCGTATTACCAGATAAAACAGAAGACTCATAAACGAGACAAATAAAAAGTAGATGTAGTAGTAACTCTTGTCAAGAAACTTCTCACCTGTAAGTTCTGATTTTTCAAGGGAGTTGATCTCATCATAAATACCTTCAAGCTGCTGTGCGGAATAGGCAGCAAAGAACTTTCCACCCGTCTCCTTGGCAATGCGCGCCAAAGTACCTTCCTCAAACTCACCCGGCTCGCCGATGCCGATAGTATAGATCTTCATCCCTTCTCGCTGGGCCAGAGAGATTGCCGCATCATAAGGCATCTGTCCTGCTGTGTTCCTGCCATCTGTGAGCAATATCGCGATCTTGCTCTTTGCCTTGTTCTCCTGCATCAAGGTCACCGACTGGGCTATTGCGTCAAAGATTGCCGTCTCTTTTCCTGCGACACCGATATAAAGCTGTTTTAAAAGCTTGGAAAGTATATGTTTGTCATAGGTGATAGGTGAGGCCACAAAGGCGTAAGCGCCGAATACGATCATACCGAGGTTGTCATTGGGACGTTTTTGGATAAAGACATCGACGATATCCTGAACCACCTCAAATCGGTTGCGCTGAGGGTTATTCGCGTCAAATCCCTGAAAACGCATAGAACCGCTGGCATCGAGCAGGAGGACGATGTCATAACCTTCTCTGGGCTCAAGGTCGATCTCTCTTTCGGCATAGGGTGACGCCAGCGCAATGATAAGCGTGACGATTCCCAGCCACTTAAGAGCTTTTAGAAGATATGACGAAGCCATCGAAGCCGAACCGAACAGTCCCATATGAGGAAAGACAAGACTTTCCTGACGCGGCTTGCAGAAATAGGCGCAGGCAATAAAAGGAAGAACAAGCAAGAGCAGGTAGGGAAACTCAAGATGCATCAACAACCTCTAAGAAGACATAAAAATGGCTAAGGGTCTCATCGTCTATAGAGGAGACCTCTTTTTTGTACTTGTACTGAGCCAGACGTTTGTCAAGACTCTCCAAGAGATCCTTTTCTTTATCATTGACAGCCAAAATACGGCCATATTCGCTTATCTCATACGCTGCCTGTTTTGCATTTCCAGTGTCAATAGCATGAATCTTTTTCAAATAGAGCTTTCGAAGGTTCTCCGACTTACTCTTCTTATACTTCTTCATAAGCCAGATCACCAGAGGCACCATGACTAGCAGAAGTACTGCAGCAGAAATGATGATAAGAAACATCAGAGAGTTATCGGGGACCTCAACAAGAGGTTTGATATCATGTAAGGGTATATCACGCATCAGACATTTCCTTCAAAAAGCCGTTTTAGCTTCACTACGGGCTGTTCATCGGTATATATCTTCACGAACCGTACCTGATCTTTGCGAAGCCTGTCATAGAGTTGATGGTCATGCGCGTTTACCTTCGCTTCATAGGCCTTCATAGTCGCCGTATTAAAATCACCTTCGAGTTCGGCTCCCGATTCCGGGTCCTGAAGGGTTGAAAATCCAAAAGCAGGAGGATGCTCTTCCATACGGTCTCGTATGATGATAGCGATGACCTCATGTTTGCGGGCAAGGACCCTGAAATCAGGAAGATCAAAATAGTCTGCCATTACGATCAGCAGCGATTTACGCTTCAGTCTGCGCATCAGATACGAGCTCAGATAGGAATAGTCGGCTTTTTTGCCAAGTGCGTCAAAGTCAAGGACGTCCGAGACCAGAGAGTGGACCGAATAGATCTTCTTGCTCGGACGGTTTTCTTTGTACAGTCTGTCAGCAAAGATATACGAACTCAGAAGATCTCCGTTTCGAATAGCGGAGAAGGAGAGCATTGCCGAAATCTCTGCGATAAAGTCCTGCTTGAACTTTTTCGAGCCAAAATGCACCGAGCCGTTGAGCATAGAGACCAGTACGACATTAAGTTCGCGTTCTTCTCGGAAGACTTTGATATAGGGCTGCTGTTTCTTGGCCGTGATGTTCCAGTCTATATGACGGATATCATCCCCGGGCATATACTCACGCAGTTCTATAAAATCATAGCCCTCGCCATGGAAGATCGACGGGTTGTTTCCGATGAGTTCCGAGAAGACCTGCCGTCTTGCGCGGACAAGTATCTTTTTTAGTTTAGACATCAATTTTCCCTAGGCTACGGGATCGCCACAGTCTCAATGATCTTATCGATCAGCTGATCTGCACTCACGCCTTCTGCTTCTGCCTCGTAGGTCAAGATGATGCGGTGACGCATGATCTCTTTGATGATATAGGCAATATCAACTGGAGAGACATAATCTTTCCCTCTCAAAAATGCCATGGCTTTGACAGCCTTGAACATATCGATGCTCACACGAGGACTCGCTCCGAACTGAAGATAGTCGGCGATATCAGCCAGACCGTAGGCTTGCGGATCACGTGTCGCTGAGACCAGCTCGATCATATATTTCTCGACTTCTTCGTCCATATGGACTGAAGCGACCTCTTTTTTAAGCCCTTCTAGTTCATCCAAAGAGATGACCGTATTGATCTCGGCATTGCTCTTGTTTGAGACGCGTCTTGCGATCTCAAGCTCTTCTTCTTTGGTGTTATAGCCTACGACAAGTTTCATCATAAAACGGTCAAGCTGTGCTTCTGGAAGCTGATAGACACCTTCTTGCTCAACAGGGTTTTGTGTCGCCATAACAAAGAACGGAGGCGAAAGCTTGAAAGACTCTTCCCCTATCGTCACCTGCTTTTCCTGCATGACTTCAAGCAATGCCGACTGGACCTTTGCCGGAGCACGGTTGATCTCATCAGCCAACAGAAGATTAGTAAAGACTGGCCCCTGTTTTATCTTGAAGCCGTTTTTCTGAGGGTCATAGATCTCTGCACCCAAGATGTCCGAAGGAAGCAGGTCCGGTGTAAACTGTACCCTTTTGAAATCAAGGCCAAGCGCTTGTGCCAATGCATTGACTGTCGTCGTCTTAGCCAGACCCGGGATACCTTCGATAAGAATATGCCCCTCACACAAGAGCCCTATCAAGAGACCGTCGATCATCTTTTCTTGACCGATAACGACCTTCGCCACTTCTTCTTTGATCTTTGAAATCTTTTCGTTCATCTATCTCATTCCTAGTTTGTAAGTAAAGTTATTATAGCAAGTCAAGATTATTTTTGACCGGCTTCGAATATTTTTGAAAGAACACTATTGTCTGAATGTGTAAAAAATGTGTGTGCCTTCTTATAGCTTGCTGATCGCTCTCTTTTTTACTGCTGAGAGATCGGTTTTGCCACCTTTATACACAATATTCTCCAGATCTTCTATCTCCTTAGAGAAAAGGTTTTTTTCGCAGACGATCAGAATCTCGAGCAGTTCTTTTGCATCCTTGGCTTTTTTGATCTTTGTCCCTTTTTCTTTCTTGGGTGTGCGTGCAGGTATCTTGATCAGTTTAGCTGCGATAAATCCGGCAATGAAAGTCAGGAGATAATAAAGGTAATCATAATACTTCTTCATATCTATCTTGTCTGAAGGAAGGTCGACCTTATCGATAAGCTGCTCCCTGCTGATCCCGTCATCTTTGACACGGATGCTAAATGCCTCTGTCAAAAGTGCCTTCTGCTGAGCGTCTTGAAGATCAAAATAACGCAGTTCGATAACAGGGATTGTAAAGTCCTTCTTCCCGACAAAGGCAAAACGCTGTATCCACTTGCCTTTATACCCCTTTTCATCAAGAACAAACTGGGTCTCAGGTTCATCCGAAAAGACCTGGGCTCCTTCTATCTCAAAACTGATCGGCTTAAGGTCTTGGAGATTCCCCTCCCCTTCATATACGATCTCAAGATGCACCGGTTCATAGGCTGACACTGCTTTTTTATCCAGATCCGTCTTGAGTGCCAATCTTCCCGTTATATACGAGTCTGTCTGCTCTACCTTAATTGTAATAGGCTCAAGTCTGGCTATCTCTTTCTCGACCTCAAGGTCATTGATATTGTCACGTCCGATGATGACATTGTCAATCGCACTTTGGGTAGTAAAAAGCATCTTCGGTTTAAGATGCAGTGCCTGTTCGCCTGCTTTTCTGGCAAATAGAAGGTACTTGTAGCTGATGGTCTGTATCTCTTCTGAAAAGTGTTTCTCTTGACTGAGCCGCTTGAACTCAAAGGCGGTATCCGCAGGCGGGATAAACTCGACATCATCGTTCTTTCCCTCTTTGGAAAAAGTACACTGCATACTCAGCACTGTGGCCTGATGAAGATAGAGTTCTTGCTGTTCAAGCTGTATCTTCCATTCATAAGCGCTCTTTGCGTAAAGAGTGAGGCTGAGGAGTAAAAGACTACCAAGGATTTTCTTCATTGACCCTCCTTTCATTGATAAGTTCATATTGGCGATAAGAGAGTCCTGACTGTGAAGCATTAAACTGGACCTGAGCCTCGTTTTCGACTTTTTTACCTTTCGTTTTCGAACCGGCACCTGCCTGGGCAGAGACTTTCATATTGGAAGAACCGGCACCTTCTTTCTTCTCGCCCTCTTTTTTGGAAGAATTCTCAGCCATCTTGCTCTCGTTTTTCTTCTCGCCTTTTTGCTGGCCTGTCTGCTG
Organism: Sulfurimonadaceae bacterium; assembly: GCA_041553795.1. Lineage (GTDB taxonomy): Bacteria > Campylobacterota > Campylobacteria > Campylobacterales > Sulfurimonadaceae. The sequence goes on along the minus strand of JBFEIF010000027.1, from coordinate 27 downwards.
CCCCTCATGTTTGACAAAACCCGCTAT
>JBFEIF010000026.1:0-22292 GCA_041553795.1 Sulfurimonadaceae bacterium | reverse complement strand
GGGCCAGTCTGAGAATAAGGCCAAATCATTTGAGTTGATGACCCGACATCCTGTACCGCATATCAACGAAGAAGGTCTACGTGTTGTCGTAGCAGCAAACAGACTTGGCGGTGTCAAAGAAAACACCCCTGTCTACTACAGACAGGTCAGGATAGGGTCTGTTGTACAGTTTAAGCTGAGCGAAGATGCCAGGGCTGTCGAGATCGAACTATTTATCGAACCATGCCATGCACACCTAGTCAGAAAGAACTCCTATTTTTTCAATGCAGGCGGAATAGGGATGGATATCGGTTTCTTCAGCGCCAAGGTAAGAACGGAGACACTTGACAGTATACTGACTGGCGGCATCGGTGTTCTGACTCCGGATGATTATCTTGATCAGGCGGAAGAGGGCCATAGGTTTATCTTGAACGAAGAGTTTGAAGAGAGTGCTCTGAAGTGGTCGCCAAGTCTAAAAAGCACAAATGAGGCATGTCGATAAGATCAATGTCTTCCAAGGTAATAACCGACCTTGTATCGCACAAGTGTTTTTTGTTTTGGCAGAGGATAACGGTGATAGGAATACTCGATCGTCTGTAAAGAGGTGTCATCAAGGATCTGATATCCTGATCCGTTGACGATCTTAAGACCGCTTATGTCTCCATTTGGATGCAGGTAGAATTCGATGATGTTCATTGTGTTGACGTTCAAGTTGCGCGGTATGTTGACCGGACCCAATCGGTTCAGCTGTTCTTGCGTGATCCGGCGCATCACTTCCTGATTGTCGATGATGTATTTCTTCTCTCCCTCAGAAAGTTTTCCGAAGGCTTCTCCGTAGGCTTCTTGAAAATCACTGCCTATATGCGTTCCAGTCTGTGTCTGCGTCTTTTCCTGCTTTTGGGGCTTTTCTTTTTTTGACAAGGCCGCATACAGTGCCGAGGGTTTTGCTTCCTTCTTGGGTGTCACTTTGGTGATGTTTATATCTTGCCTCTGGACCTTCTGTACATGGGTGTAGGCTCGCTTGACACTTTGCTGCTCTTGGCTCTTTTTATGGACAGGTTCGCTCGCTTTACTCTCTTGTACGGGTTCAGGGGTCTTAGGAGGTGTTTTGGCTTGCTTGGAGAGCTTGTCTAGCTGTTTTCCTTCGGGCATAGGAGGTGCGATTTCAGGCAGCTTTTGCTTATTATCGACAGCGGCAGACTTTTTGGAGGTCTCCGGTCTTTCTTTAAGTGCGACCTTAATACGGTGCTCTTGCGGTTCTTCGATGTTTTGCGGTCTTAATTCCATAAGGAGTTTGAACAGGAGTATAAGAAGTATGTGGAACATAATGGCTATTAGCAAGGCTGCGGTACTTCTACTCATCCACCATCTTTAAACAGACTGCCATTATTGGGCTGGCTGCTTTGTTTTTTAGCATTATATCGCTTTATAATAAATTGCATTTAAAACTCTTTGGATATACTTCTGTTAATTATCAAAGGTCCTTTTGACCCTATAGGAACACTATGAACACGCAATCAAGCAAAAATGCATTCAACGAAGCGCAAGAACTTATCCCGGGGGGTGTCAACTCGCCGGTACGCGCCTTTAAAAGTGTAGGCGGGACACCTCTTTTCATTCAAAAAGGTGAGGGCGGCTATCTTGTTGATATCGATGGAAACAAATATATAGACTATGTCCAGTCTTGGGGACCGCTGATATTCGGACATGCGGATGAGACGATAGAGAACGCCGTGATAGAAGCAGTAAAGAACGGGCTTAGTTTTGGTGCACCGACGCTTGCTGAGACAAAGTTGGCCAAGCTTGTCATCGATCTTATAGGGTCTATTGAAAAGATCCGTTTTGTCAGTTCGGGTACTGAGGCCGTCATGTCGGCTATTCGTCTTGCTCGCGGATTTACCGGACGTGACGATATCGTCAAGTTTGAGGGCTGTTATCACGGGCACAGTGACTCTTTACTGGTTCAGGCCGGTTCAGGAATGATCACTTTCGGTACTCCATCATCCCCGGGTGTACCTGCGGATTTTACAAAACACACACTCTTGGCTAAATACAACGATATAGAGAGTGTCAAGAAATGCTTTGCTGAGAGCAAAGATATCGCCTGTGTTATCATTGAGCCGATTGCAGGCAATATGGGATTGGTCCCTGCCGATAAAGACTTTTTGGCCGAACTGAGAAAACTGTGTGATGAAAACGGCACACTTTTGATCTTTGATGAAGTCATGAGCGGATTCAGAGCCACATTACGCGGAGCAGAGGACATCACAGGAACAGTGCCAGATCTCATTACAATGGGCAAGGTCATCGGCGGCGGGATGCCGGTCGGTGCATTTGGCGGTAAGAAAGAGATTATGGCAAAACTTTCTCCTGAAGGTCCTGTGTACCAGGCCGGAACACTCAGCGGAAACCCCGTGGCGATGGCTGCCGGACTTGCAGCGATCACAAAACTTAAGGACAAGTCTATCCTCTTTGGTATTTTGGAAAAAAGAGCTATACGACTTCTCGAAGGGATGAAAGAGGCTGCTGAAGCCAATGGCATGAGCCTGCAGACAGATGTCCGCGGTTCGATGTTCGGCTTTTTCTTCAATGAGCAGAAAGTAAAGAACTTTGAAGATGCGTGCAAGAGCGATGAAAAACGATTTGCCGCTTTTCATGCAGGGATGCTGGAAGAGGGTGTCTATTTTGCCTGCTCCCAGTACGAGACAGGATTTATCTCTACTGCGACGACAGATGAGATGATCGAAAAGACTATCGAAGCTGCCAAAAAAGTCATGGAGCGTATCAAATGAGCGAAGAGAAAAAACCAAGAGTCAAGCCTATAATAGAAGGTATTGACAGCCTTTCTTTAGGTGTTTCCATGGTCGTTTCTGTATTGATCGGTGTGGGCATCGGGATTGGACTGCAAAAGCTTTTTGATGTCAAGTGGGTATTGTGGATCGGTGTCTTTATAGGAGTAGCTGCTGCATTTTTAAACGTCTTCATAGCCTATAAAAAACAGATACGCGAATTTGATGAACTAAAGAAAAACAATCCGCGCTATCAGGATCAAAAACCCTTGTACGGTGACGAGGACAATGATTAAGATCATACTTAGACTGCTTCTGGTCCAACTTATCTTTTCTCTGGTGCTTCTCGTCCAAGGCTACTGGTATTGGCTTTTGAACTTTGAACTTGCCTTTTTGTCCTCACTGCTTGTCGTCTTGGGCTCATTCAGCGGTTATAAACGAATGGTGAACAGCCGCCTGGATTCCGGTGAAGGCATGGACATTGACTTACTCGAAAAACTGGAAGATCCTCATGGCCTGTATGAAGAGAACGAAGCCATAGAAGAAAAGACAGAAGAAGAGCTTGCTGACGTCATCAAAGAAGAGAAAAAACGCCTGAAAGCCAACAAACAGACCTTTGTTAAGACGGTCAAATCTACGCCGGGGATCTTCTCGCCATGGAGGTTCTTGCCCTATCTTCTCTTAGTACTGAGCTTTATCGGTCTGAACAACAATTATGTTCTCGATATCCCGGCTTTTTTGCTTGGACTTGGTGCCGGGATCGGCGCCGCTATCATCATTGGTAAAAAGTGGATAGCTAGTCTGTAATAAGCGGTATATTTAATATTGTCCTATTCTCTTTGAAGTCGACAAATACATTCATCTCTTCTGCAATATTACGGATCTCCGAAGCCTTGTTCTTTTGAACCTGATCGCTTTGGATATCTATAGAAAAAAGTGAATACTTTTTATTATCTGTTCGCAGGTATTCACCTATTCTGATGTAAAGTTTTGTCTGTACGGACTCAGCAGGAAGATGCGAAGTATAGACCTTGTTTAAGAACTTGATGAACCGTTGTGTCTGAAGACGGATGTTTGGCAATGCCGGGTCCAGTTCTTTGGTAAAGACTGTCGAGGTTCCGATTGAGTTGGAGCTGATACACAGGTCGATAAGTGTGTATATATTTACCAGGTCGCCTGTGTGAGCCGGTTTTGAATATTGAAAAGCTGGAGACTGGTACAGACGCAGTCCGATCTCTTCTTCATCCTCATACCCTACCATAAGGGCAAAAAAACGAAATCGCCCGAACTCAAGGTCCAAGAAACTTGTCTTAAAACCTGCGCTATTGCCTGCATATGTCACTGCAAGCTCAAAAAGCATGGCTACATCTGTATATCCTAAAAGATATTGTGCCTCATTGTTAAGTGAGAGTATCTTTCCATTTTTATCGAACAGCAGGTAGGGATTGTAGTCAAACTCAATCCATTTTTCGCAAATATTCATCCTGCCTGATCTTAGTCTTCGATATAGTTCTTAAGCTTACGGCCTACTTTAGGGTGCTTAAGTTTTTTGATCGCAGATGATTCTATTTGACGTACACGCTCACGCGTTACATTCAGTTCTTTTCCTATCTCTTCCAGTGTTCTGTCACTTTCATCATCCATGATCCCGAAACGCATCTTGATTACAGCTTTTTCTCTTTCGTTAAGCTGTTCAAGAACACCTTCGATCTGGAGTTTCAGGTCGTCTTTCAAAATCGAATCTGAGGGAGATATAGAGTTCTTGTCTTCGATAAAGTCGCCAAAACGTCCGTCTTCCTCATTTCCGATAGGTGCTTCAAGGGAGATCGGTTCTTTAGTGATCTTGATGACATTTTTAACTTTTTCTACAGACAGACCGACTTCTTTTGCGATGATGTCGACACTTGGTTCTTTTCCTTCTTCTTGAAGGTGTTTGCGCATGATCTTGTTGATACGGTTTATCGTCTCGATCATGTGTATTGGAATACGGATAGTCCTTGCCTGGTCGGCAATAGCGCGTGATATAGCCTGACGGATCCACCATGTTGCATATGTCGAGAACTTGTAGCCCTTTTTATATTCAAACTTGTCAACAGCCTTCATAAGACCGATATTTCCTTCTTGAATAAGATCCAGGAAAGGAAGACCGCGGTTTGTATATCTCTTGGCGATAGAGACAACAAGTCGAAGGTTTGATTTGGCCATACGGGTCTTTCCGATCTCTGAGATCTCTTTACCTCGTTTGATCTGCTCAAGGATATCCATAAGCTTTTCCGGTTCCATGTCAAAGCTGTCTTTTGAGGCTTCGTTGGTCTGAATAAGTTTTTTGATCTCCATGTAAGTACTGACCATTGTAGCTTCAGGGACTCGTGCGGTCACGTCTTCTTTTGTAAGATCTATGATGTCTTGCAGTAAGAGAGCATGGTTTTTCTTCAGGGTCTCATTAAACAAAGGAAGTTTGTATTCAAGTCGCTTTAGCTCTTTTTCGAAACCGTCTTCGCTGTGTAGAGCTGTTTCCATGGATTTTACAAGTTCATTGATCAGTTTAGAAGTCGGTCCAAGGTCTAAAAGACGCTCTTTAAGAATCTTTTTCTTAAAACTTGCTCCAAGATGATGCGTGATGTGTTCAATATCATCTTTATCTTCAGGAAACTCTTTCTCAGCTGCCTTTGCCCACTCTTTCTTTGCTTTGTCCAGGGCTTTAAAACTCGTGACTACTTTCTCGACGCGTTTTTTGTCTTTGGCAGTAAGCTTTATCTCTTTTTCTTCGCTGGTATCATCATCGTCCGAACCTTGATCGTCATCATCATTGCCATCGTTGTCATTATCATCGCCGTCATCTTCAAAATTTTTAAAAAGCTCTTTTACGCGACGTTCTCTGTTGATCAAAGGATCTTTATAGTCTAAAATGAAATCGATAAGGTAAGGTACTGAACATATCGCATCAAGTATGATGTTTTCGCCGCCTTCGATACGCTTAGAGATAGAGACTTCTTCATCTTTTGTAAGAAGTGGGATCTGGCCCATCTCACGTAAGTACATACGTACCGGTGAATCTGAGCGTGACCATTCAAGAAGTTCACGCTCTTTCATGATATCAAACTGCTCATTGTCAGCATTGTCAAGCATCTTTTGCTGTGCCGCACGGCGCGCATCAGACTCTTGCTGGTTTAAGAGTTTCGCATGTTCGGAAGAGGTAAACAGGCATTTTTTATATTTTTGTGCATACTTTACGATGTTTTTGATTTGGGCTGATGTCGGAGCTTTCTCAAATAGCTCAACGATGTCTTCATAAGTGATACAAGTGTTGTCCGGGCTTTTGGAGAATAGTTCTTCTAAATCTTTGTTTAGCTCTTTTGTTGCCAAAGAGGGCTCCTTGTGGAAGGTGTGGTTTGTCTAATCTTTATTAAAGGTTGGATTATACCCAAAGTTTATTAAAAAAAACATAATCCATGATTTCATATGTCAATGCACTCTCTGTTGGAATGTTTTCTTCAACAATAGTTGGAACAGCGTTTGCTTTTTAACGGCATATTACTAAGGAGCACAGATGCAAAATGGATTTTATTCTGCTGCTGGCGGGATGGTGGCCCAGTTTTCCCGACTGGACAATATCACTAATAATCTCGCCAATTTGAATACTAACGGTTATAAAAGGCAAGACCTTGTTGTCGGAGACTTTCTTCGTATGTATCAGGAAAAAAGAGACGAGCTTCCTATTGCGAACCAGACAAAAGAAGGTGCAGGTTTTATTCATAGAACTATCGCCCGTGTACCGCAGGTCATTGAATCATACCGTGATATGAACATAGGTGCTTTTGCCCAAACAGGAAACAGTTTTGATATGGCTTTGAAAGAGAAAAATCTCTTTTTTGCCGTTCTGACTCCGGATGGGGTAAAGTTGACCAAGGATGGTTCGTTTACCTTGAATGATGAAGGTATCCTTACGACAAAAGAGGGATATAAAGTCTTGCCCTCTGACTACTTTAAGAATGGTGGTTTTATAGAGTTTAATACAGATGCCAGCAATATTGAACTGGACAAGAACGGGAAGTTCTCTTATCTTGTCTCAGGAAATGAACGTTTTATCCCAGGGAAAGAGTTGTTGCTGGTAGAACCGCAGAAGGTCAGTAATCTCAAACCTTCTGGGGACAATCTGTTCACTCCTGAAAGTTCTGACACACTTGATGCGGTCAAGAACTCAGGAGCTGTTGCTCAGGGCTTTTTAGAAAAAAGCAATGTTAATGCTGTCAAGTCTATGGTGGGAATGATCGAGACGCAGCGGCTTGTAGGGATGTATCAAAAAGTCATGGATACACAGATGAACGAGATGAATCGTGAGGCGATCGAGAAGATCGCTTCCACGAAAGCTTAAAAAGGATAAGAGATGATGCGATCACTTTATACAGCTTCTACCGGAATGCTGGCACAACAACTTCAAATCGACAATACGTCAAACAATATTGCCAACGTCAATACAATTGGCTTTAAATCTTCGCGTGCCGAGTTTTCAGACTTGATGTACCAGACCTTGGAATATGCAGGGACCGGGACTTCACAGATCACTAAATCACCAACCGGTATCGAGGTCGGTCTGGGTGTGCGTCCTACGGCGACAACCAAGATCTTTACAGAAGGAAACCTAAAACAGACTTCTAACAATCTTGATGTAGCTATTACAGGAAAAGGGTTCTTCAAGATAGAACTTCCCGATGGTACAGAATCTTACTCAAGGAACGGGGCGTTTAAACTGGACGAAAACGGTACGATAGTCAACTCGGACGGTTATAGACTTATCCCTGAGATCGTTGTTCCTGATGATGCGACGGATATCTCAATCGGTACGGACGGTATTGTCACTGTCATACAGCCGGGACAGACTCAGGGGACTCAGATCGGGCAAATAACGACGATCAATTTTATCAATCCTGCAGGACTTCATTCGCTAGGAGACACACTCTATTTAGAAACAGAAGCTTCGGGTGTCCCTATCGAGGACACACCTGGCCTTAACGGTCTTGGACCTTTACGTCAAGGTTTTCTTGAGCTTTCTAACGTTCAGTTGGTTGTCGAGCTGACAGAGCTGATCACAGGTCAAAGAGCTTATGAAGCCGATTCAAAAGCAATAACAACATCCGATGAGATGCTGCAGACAGTAGTAAATCTTAAACGTTAATAATGGCCTTGATTTGGCTATTATTAAATAATATCAATCTTCTCTTCTTCGTTTTTAAACTAAATTGAACCTCAAATAGGCTAAAATCACGAAAATTTATTACAGGGTTTCATTTAAACGATCTGTTTTTTGTACTCCCTTATGCAGGATTTATATATGCAAACAATTGAAGGTAAAGTCTGGAACTTCGGTAAGGATATAGACACTGATCTTATCATCGCTGCACGGTACTTAAATACTTCGGTCCCGGAAGAACTTGCCAAGCATGTGATGGAAGATGCTGACCCGGAATTCGTGAACAAGATGAAGGCTGGTGATATTATCGTAGCAGGCGATAACTTTGGATGCGGTTCTTCTCGTGAACATGCACCGATCGCTTTAAAAGCCGCAGGTGTCGCAGCTATCATCGCACCGACATTCGCGCGTATCTTTTACCGCAACTCTTTTAACATGGGTCTTCCTATCTTTGAGCTTCCTGAAAGTGCTGAGATCAAAGAAGGAGAAAGTGTCAAAGTTGACATGGATGCCGGTACGATCACTAATCTTACAACGAACAAGATATACAAATTCACGCCTATCCCGCCTTTTATGCAAGAACTTATTGCTGCCGGCGGATTGATGAATTTTGCAAAAAAAGAAGTGGAAGAAGGTAAATAATGGCGATTTATAAAATAGCTCTGATCAAGGGTGACGGTATCGGTCCTGAGATCATAGATGAAGCCGTTAAGGTTTTGGATGCAGTCGCTTCGACTGAAGGTTTTGAACTTAAATATTCAGAAGTGCTGATGGGTGGAATCGCTTATGATGTACATGGTGATCCACTTCCTCAGGAGACTATCACTACAGCCTTAGAGAGTGATGCTGTTCTCTTTGGTGCCATTGGCGGCGAGAAATGGGACAACCTGCCTCGCGAGAAACGGCCTGAGTCAGGTCTTTTGCGTTTTCGTAAAGAGTTGGGTGTTTTTGCCAACCTTCGTCCGGCTATGGTCTATGATGAACTTATCAATGCCAGTTCATTAAAACCTGAGGTCATCAAAGGTGTCGATCTTATGGTGGTTCGTGAGCTTATCGGCGGTATCTATTTTGGAGAGCCAAAGGGCCGAGACGAGAATAAGGGTTGGAATACTATGGTATACACCCGCGCAGAGATTAACCGTATCGCACATGTCGCATTTAAATCAGCGATGGAGCGTGACAAGCGTGTCTGCTCAATCGATAAGGCAAATGTACTGGATGTAAGCCAATTGTGGAGAGAAGAAGTAGAAGAGGTTGCTAAGGAGTACCCTGAAGTCCAGCTTTCTCATATGTACGTCGATAATGCGGCTATGCAGCTTATCCGTGATCCTAAGCAGTTTGATGTTATGTTGACGGGAAATATCTTCGGCGATATCTTAAGCGATGAAGCTTCAATGCTATCAGGCTCTATCGGTCTTCTCCCTTCTGCTTCTGTAGGTAACAAAGTCGGTGTTTATGAGCCTATCCACGGTTCGGCTCCTGATATTGCAGGGCAGGGAATCGCCAATCCTATCGCGACTATAGCCAGTGCGTCGATGATGTTGCGATATGCGTTGAATGAACATTCTGCGGCAGACAAGATCGATGCCGCAATCGCCAAAGCGCTTAGTGAAGGATACCGAACGAAAGATATCAGTATGTATGATGCAAAAGAGGTCTGTTCTACTAGCGAGATGGGCTCAATCATTGCGAACTATGCTGCCCAATGCAAACACTAACTCTTGCCAATATTTACGAACTGCAAGGCCTTAAAGAAGAGGCCCTGGAGATCTATCAGGAGATCTTGAAAAAAGATCCCAACAATGCCGATGCAAAGATAGCCATACGCCGTCTTAGCGGGATGCGCAAAAAATTTCTCGGCTGCAATGAGCAGATGAAAGAGTTCTTCATCAACATGGAAGGACCTGTAGAATTTAATGAATTTGAAAGGTGGTTGTTAAAGATATGGAATTAAAAGATGTAATCCTGTCTACATTAAAAGAGATAGAACACTCTAAAGACGAAATACCAGTCCCTATGCAAAAACAGAAGAGTCAAGAGATCGGACATACTCTGAAAAATTCAGATTCATTAAACTCTACACATAACGAAGCACTTTTTCTAGAAAGTATGAGAGAGCGTATTCACGTTCTTTTTGAAGGTTTTCAATCACCGAACAACGCGAATATAGAAGCCAAGGTAGATTTGACACTTAATTTTTTAGAGTATTTGCTTTCTTCAATAGAAGCGCGCTTGAAAGAGATTAAATGAAGCAATACCGTATTCTTATCGATTGTGCCGACAAAAAAGGTCTTGTCTTCAAGGTATCAAAGCTGTTCTATGAACTTGAACTCAATATTATGTCCAACCATGAGTTTGTTGACAGTGATAACCAGAAGTTCTTCATGCGCAGTGTCGTTGAGGGTGATATCGCAGAAGATATACTCGAAGAAAGACTCAAAGAAGTCCTTGACGCCGGTGTAAATTTTCATATCGTATCTCCGCGCAATAAAAAAAACATCGTTTTGATGGTCACGAAAGAGTCCCACTGTCTGGGTGATATCCTTATCAGATACGAAGCAGGAGAGCTGGACGCTAACATCATTGGCGTTGTTTCCAATTATGACCTTCTTGAGCCATTGGTAAAAAAATTCGATATCCCTTTTTTCTGTGTATCACATGAGGGACTGGATCGTGAAGAGCATGAGCAGAAGGTACTCGAATGTCTTTCTCAGTTTGAAGAGATTGATTATATAGTCCTTGCAAAATATATGCGTATTTTGACACCGAACTTTGTCGAAGCCTATAGCGACAAGATCATTAATATTCATCACTCTTTTTTGCCTGCATTTATCGGTGCCAATCCATATAAGCAAGCGCATGAGAGAGGCGTCAAGATCATCGGTGCTACAGCACACTTTGTCAATAACGACCTGGATGAAGGGCCGATTATCTCACAAGATGTTATCAACGTAAGACATGACCATTCGTGGAAAGACATGCAGCGTGCAGGACGTGATGTCGAAAAGATCACGCTCTCACGCGCATTGAAACTTGCACTCGAAGACAGGATCTTTGTTCACAAGAACAAAACAGTGATATTCTAATGCTCAATATAGTTCTTGTCCATCCTCAGATTCCTAACAACACAGGAGCTATTGGCAGACTTTGTGTCAATACCGGCTCAAGTCTGCACCTTATCAAACCTATCGGATTTGATATAGATGAAAAAGCGGTACGAAGAGCAGGGCTTGACTACTGGGAAAAACTGGATCTTCATGTATGGGAAGACCTTGATGAGTTTTTTGCATCAAACCCTCAGGCAAAAGAAGGTCATTTTGCGACCACTAAAACAGACAGGCCCTATTTTGAAGCCGATTTTAAAAAGGACGGTTTTATCTTTTTTGGAAGCGAGACCAAGGGTATCCCCTCTGAGGTTTTAAACGCACATCCAGATCGATGTATCACTATCCCTATGACGAAAGAAGGACGAAGTTTAAATCTTGCTATAAGTACAGGTATCGTTTTGTATGAAGCTATCAAGCAAAACTTCACGTCCTATAAAGAACTGATGTGAAATCATTTTTTGATTTTGTCATACCTCTTGCTTTTGTACTTTTTCTAGTCTTCATCTTTGCCGGTTATCATTCAAGTAAGCGTGACAAAGAAAACAAAGAGTGATCAGCCGGTTTTAGAGGATCTTGTCTGCAAGACTTTCAAGTGATCTTTCAAATCTTGAAAAAATTGATTCCGCTTTTTTAATGATCTTTGCCATTGTCTATCCTTTTGTTAATGAATCCTTCTACGGGATTTCATACTGATATTTAAGTTGGAATAATTTTATGTAAATATTTCACTTCTTCTATTTAGTATTGCAAATTGTCATATAATTTTGTAAAATAATGCCAATATAATATGATTACAGTGTAAATAAGTCATATGGCCTCTATAACTGAGGTCTAATCTAGGAGATACTATGATGAAGAACTTTAACGATATTGTAGAACAGATCAAGGATGTCGTCTCGGAAGACTTTCCCGGAAAAAAGATATTTGACAAGGATATTGCCGGCCTTCTTGGAATAACGCAAATGAATTTTGCGACCATGAAAAAACGCGACAAAATACCTTATGAAGAGCTTCTGGAGTTTTGTGCACGCAGATCGATTGCCATTAATTGGCTCCTGTTTGGACAGTCTCCGGAAAGTCTTATAGAATCAACAAATAAATTCTATATGGTGCGCTACTTTTCAGATGTTAGTGCTTCAGCAGGCGGCGGGGGTGTAGGGGATATAGAAGATTCGGTCGAGTTGATGCTTGAAGGCAGCTTTGTCGCTTCTTTGGGCGGAGAAAGGGAGCTTAAGAACATTGAAGCATTGAATGTCTCTGGCGATTCCATGGAACCGACCTTTGCTTATGGTGACATGATTTTTATTAATAGAAACAAGACAGATATTGGACGCGGCGGTATATTTACCATAAATACCGAAGCGGGATTGTTCATTAAAAGATTACAAAAGCGTATTGACGGTAAAATCGATGTTATATCAGATAATAAAGAATATGACAAGCAGACATTGGAAGCACACGAACTTAAAGTGGTTGGTCGTGTAGTCGGAAGGTTTGGTGCTGTCGATTAAAGGTAAGACATGAGAGTCTCTCATTACGTAAGCATTGTTGTGGTTTCACTGCTCTTGACAGCTTGTGTCAAGACACCTGTCAGAACAGATGCAGGACAACCCATAGAAGATCTTGTAAAGTTTCCTCAAAGCGCAGGTGCGTATAGAGACAATATTCATTCGCATCCGGAGCTCATGCCGGTACAGCAGAAATACGATGCTCTTTATTTTGAACCTTGGAGCTATAAAAATCCTCCTTTTGAACTCGAATCAATATTGTGGCCATTTGCAAGTTATACCTATGGAAGAAGCTATGGGGAAAACCTCCAGCTTTTGCCTGAGGAGTGGTTTGTGCATATGCAGGAAAAGGGAAACTTTCAGGCCTATGGGACATTTAATAAAAAAGCTGTCTCTTTGTGCTATTTGAACCTCAGAAATTTCCCGACTCACAAACCGGTCTTTAGAGATCCAAGCAAAGCAGGTGAAGGTTTCCCTTTCGATTACATGCAAAACTCAGGTGTTCATGCAAACGAACCGATATTCATATCACACCTTTCAAGTGATGGTGAGTGGGCTTATGTGTTCACAACCTATGCAACGGGCTGGACACCATTGAGCACACTAGCCTATATCGACGAAGATGTAGCGGAAACATGGAAAAGATCTCAGCAAATAAGCTTCGTTGCCGAACATTTTCCGCTCACGGACCTGGAGGGAGACTTTGTATTAGAGAGCCGGGTAGGTATGCGACTGCCTATAATCTCGATCGAGCCTACCCACTATATAGCTTTGGCTATTACAGGAGGCAAAGAACACTCTGCTATCTACACTAAGGTCAAAGTGCCTTTAGAAATGGCGACCAGACAGACAATGAATATCAATCAAGAAAACATGATGCGTATCGTCGACTTGATGCTTGAAAGTAAATATGGATGGGGAGGTCTTTTTGAAGAGCGAGACTGTTCTTCAATGCTACGTGACCTTTATGCACCTTTTGGTGTTTGGCTTCCGAGAAACTCATCTGAACAATCAAAGGTAGGCCGGGTAGTATCACTTGAAGATATAAGTCTTGAAGAAAAAAAGAAACGTATTATAAAAGAAGGCGTGCCTTTTGAGACGCTTTTATATAAAAAAGGCCATATTCTGCTCTATCTTGGAGAGTATGAAGGCGAGATCGTCGTAATGCATAATGTATGGGGAATCAAGACTATGCACAATGGCAGGGAAGGGCGAACAGTGATTGGAAGGGCAGTTATTTCATCCTTGGACTTGGGAAAAGAGAGAGGTGACTATGATGAGCGAAAAGGTATACTTTCTCAACTCAGAAGTATGAATATACTTACTCAAGAATAAAGGTCTTAAGCGAACATATCCAATAAAGTGCCAAGCATCTGATCTTGTGTACGAATAGCTGTCCTTTGAACCTCATGTCCGTTTTGCAGGATGACTTGATCTGTCAGCTCTCTGCTTAGATCTGTTTGACTTAGCTCTGATCCATTATCATCACTTGATTGAAAGTTAGATTGAACAGCAACACCTGCTTCATTTGAAAGTGTTGTCTTTGCCGGAATGAAACCGTCTGTATTGACATTGGCCACATTATTCGCGTTTGCATTGGCGAAACCCTGATGCGCTATGAGAGAAGAGACATTTGCAGAAAAATTAACCATACGCAATCCTTTAAGTATAATATGTTAACCAAGAGTTACTGAAATATATGTGAGAAAGTGAAGTTAGTCAAGGAGCTTAAAACGCTCCTTTTTTAGTGAAGATCCGCGTTAAGCTTAATCTCACGGGTACTTCGAAGAACGATCAGTTTTCCGGTAGTAGAGTCTTGACGGAAATGAAGACCGTTCATGAAAGAAAGCTCTTTGCCTTTGAAAATTTCACCAGAAAGTTCTTTGCCCGGATTTGCTTCATTGATCTTTTTCAACTGCTCCGGTGCTATAGAGAACTTTGTCCCTTCCAGTACAGATAGGCCGGCATCGATAATACAGGCATCACCCAAGGGGATACCACAGGTCGAGTTGGCACCAAGAAGAGTGTTCTGACCTATAGAGATAGGATTTCCATCAGTTCCGCTAAGAACACCAAGAATAGATGCACCGCCACCGACATCCGAACCTGCACCAACGATGGCTGAGCTAGAAATACGACCTTCAACCATAACTGAACCTGTTGTGCCGGCATTGAAATTGATGTATGAGGCACCAGGCATAACTGTTGTGCCTGCATGAAGTTGAGCACCGAAACGCACTTTGCCCGTTTCCAGGATACGTGTGTTGTCAGCTGGTATGATGTGCTGTAAGAAACGAGGGAATTTGTCAACAAAATCGATTTCCGGGTACTCGTTGCGAAGTTTCAACTCTATCTCGTTAAATCGAAGGTAGTCAAGATCTATAGGCGTGTTCCCCTGCCAAGCGACATTAGGAAGGGCGCCGAAAGCACCATTAAGGTTAAGGCTTCTAAGTTCAACCTTTGCCTGAGAAAGCGCATAAAGTTTAAGGTATGTTGCTTCTACACTGATGCAGGCAGTATCTTCAAATATAAATACGACGCGGAATTCGCCTTCTTTCATCCCTTCGTCCAATAGAAGTTGATAAAGTTGGATGATGACCTGGACATTTCGATGTGACTCGCCGACAGCTTCTGTAAGATAAGGGTTAAAGCTGTCTAGTGCATTTTTGACAAAATCAAATGTGATGTTTACACTGACTTCGCTTTGAGTAGTGTCGATTTCAATACCGCATGATGCAAGTGCATCAATAAAGACAGCTGCTGAACCAAAGTTCTCATTCCAGTTTATAACCGGATATGTCGCTTGAAGGACCTTGCTGTTGTCGATTTGACTGACGTCAACACGACAGATACCAAAGGCAAGAGGATCTCTGTACCCAGGTCTCTTTTTGACCTCTTCTACTAATGCTTTAAATTCGTCTACTGTTTTTATCATAACTCACTCGCTTATAAAAAATTTGGCGCATGATATCATAAGGGCACCTCTAGGAACCTTATATCGCACTTTGTAATACCATAACGAGCTCGAGTTGCATGGATAAAATACGATGTGCCTATAATTGATATACACGTGGATGCAAGCGGAGATTTAATAGAGCAGGGGATGCAAAAGCGCGGTACGACTCGATCGTTAATAGAAAAAACACTCTAAAATAGGCCATTAAGTACTTTTTTAGGAAGGATCTTATGAAGGCAAGAAAATAATAGGGTGCTTATATGGCCTGCTTAGTCGATTTAATGACAACAGCAGTACTAAGAGAACCCTCAGAAGAAACTGCCTTGATTCTCATTTTCAAGCGGACGACGTTTTTCTTTTATTAACCATTCTTGAAGCAATTGATCTACAACCTTGCTCAGACTCATTCTGTAACGCTGTTTAGCATATTTCATCGATTCATCCCAAACCTGTCTGTCTACGATCAAAGATCGTGTTACTTCATCTTTAGGTTTCATTGTTTTCCTTTAATTGAATTACTATATAATAAAGTATATAGTAATTCACAATTGCTGAATATATACTTTTTTCATCGTCTATACGATAATCCGTATGCTTGTATTTTAATTGGTTAACATAATGTAAATTCTCTTTAATATAACAATCTGATCTTTCTGCTATGATATCGTTTGATATGAGGCTCTATTACTGTCTTGATACACCACTATGTTTATATTTTAAGTGGACCCTGATTTCTTTTGACTGTACACACTCGGTTCTGTTTTCCATCATGACTGAGTGTCAGATGAGCAGATATTCAGAAAGTTTACTGCTGTAAGCCATCATACCACCCTCTTCTTTGTAGCATAGATGATGTGGTTTATGTATCAATTGTAGTTCAGACCAATCATTTGGTTGATTAACGTTATGATTTAATTGTGCATTAAAGTTTAATAACATATAGTAATCACACATAACTTAAAATCGAGGCGGATTGTATGGCTACAGTGAGTTTGATTGACAACAGAGACGGTAAACAATATGAATTTGATATATTAAGCCCGAGTGTTGGTCCTGATGTGATTGATATAAAGAACCTGTATCAACAGACTGGTATGTTTACTTATGATCCTGGATTCACATCCACAGCAAGCTGCAGTTCAGATATCACTTATATTAATGGTGAGAAGGGTGAACTTAAGTATAGGGGATATGACATAAGCGAACTCGCTACAAAAAAATGTTATCTTGACATCTGTCACCTACTTTTGACTGGTAAACTGCCTTCACGGACCGAGCTAGCAGCCTTTGATATGGAGATCAGAAAGCGCTCTTTTGTTCACGAAGGACTTAAAAATCTGTTTTATTCCTTTCCTGACAGCGCCCACCCAATGGCTATGATGTCTTCAGCTGTTTCAGCTCTTTCTGCCTTTCATTATGAACACTTGAACATACATGAAGAAAAAGAGTTCCAGATCATGGCACGGCGTATAATCGCAAAGATCCCTACCCTGGCTGCCCTCTCTTATCGAAGAAGCCTAGGAATCCCATTTATCTATCCAGATATTGAGCGTTCTTTTACAGAAAACTTTTTATATATGATGCGTGCTTATCCCTCATCTGACATCTCTATACGCGATGTAGAAGTCAGAGCTTTGGATACTATATTTACCTTGCATGCTGACCATGAACAAAATGCCTCTACCTCTACTGTACGAGGTGTGGCATCGACGGGTGCTCATCCTTATGCGGCGATTTCTGCCGGAATCAATGCCTTGTGGGGACGAGCACATGGAGGGGCAAATGAATCTGTCATAGCGCAGCTTGAAATGATCGGAAATGTTGATAAGGTCGATGACTTTATTAACAGAGCGAAAGATTCCAGTGACGAGTTCAAACTAATGGGCTTTGGCCATAGAGTCTATAAGAATTTTGATCCACGTGCACGCATTTTAAAGACACTTCTTGATGAACTTAAAGAAGAACTGGGAGTCAACAATGAACTTCTTGAAGTCGCAAGAAAGATCGAAGAAGTCGCTTTGACTGATGAATATTTTATCGAGAGGAAACTGTATCCAAATATCGATTTTTATTCCGGTCTAATTCTGACGGCACTCAAAATTCCGAAAAACATGTTCACGATAGTTTTTGTTATTGGACGTTCCGTCGGCTGGATCACGCAATGGATAGAACTAAAGCATGACAAAGAGATGAAAATTGCACGCCCAAGACAACTATATACGGGGCCAACCAATAAAAAAATATGAAAGAAGCAAAAATGGATAAAGAACAACTGCTCAAAGAGATAACCACACTTTTAAATGAATATGGAAGCAGTTCAAGTATCAACCCTACTGTACTAAACTTTTTAAGCGAGTCAGACCTGATAGGTATCAAGGAATCTTTAATAGAAAGTAAAAAGCATCATCTTGATGATCAAGAATGGCTTCAAAGCTTTAAAAAAGAGCTTTAGAATGCGCTTCTTTGTTAGTATTAGTGAATAGAATTTTTACCCACTTTTAAGTATTAACAAAATATAATTCCAACACTTTATCACAATGTTCTTTTTTACTTAAGTATATGTTAACGACAATAATTAACATTAGATATTTAATACCAACAACATATGGGCGAAGTATAATTATTTAAACAATTAAAAACAGGAGTTTTGATGGCAAATGTCGATCTAGTACAATTAACTGAACAAACAAAAAAACTAACGGCTATGGTAGTTGAAGACGAAGGCGTCGCAAACGAATTATTAAGCTCTACTTTCAAGAACTTCTTTTCAGAAGTATCATCTGCTTTTAATGGAAAAGAAGCCCTTGAAATGTTCGACCGTCTTAAGCCGGACATCATCTTTGTCGACATCGTAATGCCTGAAATGGACGGGATTGAGCTTTCACGCAAGATCCGTGAAATGAACCCAAATCAGATTATTATTGTCATTTCTGCAAGTAATGACATTCAAAAGATATCTGAATCTATCGAAATCGGCGTAAACAGTTTTATTCAAAAACCGATCGATACGAAAAAGATCATTGAGCTGCTTAGCAATGTCACGGCATTGATAAGTAAAAAGAAAAAGATCGAGACAAAAACTTTCTCTATATCACTACCACTTAATATCTATGAACTTGTAGATGAAAACGCAAAGACAGAAAGCATTTCAAAAAATGCTGTCATCATTCGCGCTTTACGTTCTTTTTACGATCAATAAAAAAGCAGGGTCTTGCCCTGCTCTTCCATAATAACTGCATAAACTTTTAATTTCACCTTATTTTATCGGTAGTTTGATTGTAAACTCTGCTCCAACATTTGTGTTCTTGGCTGACAAGGAACCGCACATAGAGTTTTCTATAATCTGCTTTGACATGTATAATCCCAAGCCTGTCCCCTGGGTCTGGTTCTTAGTTGTGAAATATGGGTCAAAGATTTTGTTGATGACCTCTTTTTTCATACCACCGCCATCATCACTAATGTGAATGACTGCCTGATTGTTCTTTTGTGTAATAAGCACATCAATCTTTTTCTTCTGTGCTCGCGTATTACTTTGAATAGCTTCTTGAGCATTATTGATGATATTAATAAGGACTTGCTTAAACTCGTTCAGCCCACCTTTGATAATACTGTCATGTTCAACCTTTATCTCGCATTCGATATGGTTATAAGAAAGGTTTGTACTGATGAGACTGTATACGGAGGCAAGGGACTCTTTGACACTAAATGCCAACTCCTCATCACCCTGTTTGAAAAAGTTTCTGAAGTCATCGATAGTCTGTGACATGTATTGGAGCAGATTGTTGGACTTTTCATATGAATCTTCAACTTTTTTTGAAGTCAATGTACCAAGCTGGTCCGAGATGTAGATATCCTGCATGACTAGAGCCATAATGTTAAGCGGCTGCCTCCATTGATGTGCAATGTTCCCGATCATCTCTCCCATAGATGCAAGTCTTGACTGTTGATACATCATCTGTTCTTTCTCTCGATTCTTTTCAACTTCTTGCATGATCTTAAACTCAAGTGAGTTGTTAAGTTCTTCAATGTCATCTTGGCGCTTCTTCAAGTCGTCTTGTATCTTTATTTGATTCGAGATGTCAGTCATAAAGGCAAAAGTCTTCATGCTCCCGTCTTGGGCATACATGGTCGTAGCATTTGTTAATGTGTGAATGATAGAACCATTTTTCTTTTTAAAGCTAATCTCATAAATACGACTTGAAATATCATTGATACGTTTGGCTTGGGCTGTACACAAAGCCTGATCTTGCTCAGAAATAAAATCTAAAGGTATTTTTCCTAACATCTCTTCTTTTGTATAGCCCAACATAGCGCATAACGAATAATTGACATCAATGATCTTAAGTTCAGAATCTAAAAGCCAAAAACCTTCTGTAGTGGTGTTGATAATACCTTCATAAAGGGCTTCATGTGCTTTGTCCTGGGTTATGTCGACAAGATAGCCTATCAGCTCTGTCGGTTCGCCGCTTGCATTGCGCATGACCTGCATATACTCAGAGATCCATGCTACAGTGCCATCAGTTTTATTGATGCGGTATTGCTGATTGATTTTATTCTCACCGGCCAGAACATTCCGCTTAAGAGTATTCCTTACCCGTTCAATATCCTCTTCAAAGAAAACAGACTTTACAGCCTCTTCATTATCGATGAAGTAGTCAGGTTCATAGCCCCACTGTGAAACACTTTGTGTGACATGGGTTACAATCCAGCAATCATCTTTGGGCTCTCTTTTAAAAATAACAACAGGACCTGCATGGAAAAACTCAAAGGGTGAAGGGTGTTCGGAAGTCAGGATATGTGTATCTGCTGGCAGTTTAGTAAAGCAAAACATAGTAGATTCAAACTCGCTGGAAATGCAAGCAGAAATAGAAAAACCTTCTTTAAGACTCTCGACTTCTTTAATATGCTTCTCCGCTTCTTCATTGTTTTGCGTAAAGATCTGAACCGCACATGGCGGAAATATGGCATTAGTATCGATAAAAGTTTTAAGGTTTTCGAAATTTATATAGGTATATTCTAGTTGTTTCATGGAAATTATTATAACTAAAAATAATCATTATTCAAGAAACAAATTATTTGCACAGATTTTCTTCATTTTTATACTTTATTAAGGAAGGCAAGATTATAATTCCGCCACAACAAACAAGTTGTACTGACGGCCCCATCGTCTAGCGGTTAGGATCCATGGTTTTCATCCATGTTACCGGAGTTCGAGTCTCCGTGGGGTCACCAACAGTCACTGCACTCTCTTCAAATATACAATCTTAAAAATCGAAAAATCACACTTATAAAACCCAATTAGACCTAGTTTAAAACAATTATGTTAAAATTGCGAATATATATATATTTCAGGAACTTTAATGTTACGTTTTGCTCCCAGTCCAACAGGCGATATGGATATTGGAAATCTCCGTGTTGCCATTTTTAATTATATACTTTCTGTTCAAAAGAACGAGCCTCTGATAATTCGTATTGAGGATACTGACAAAGAACGCAATATTGAAGGCAAAGACAAGGAGATCATAGGTGTTTTGGATCTTTTCGGGATCAAATATCGGGATGTTCTCTATCAAAGTGACAATATCAAGTATCACCGCGCCATGGGTCTTAAACTCTTGCATGAGAAAATTGCTTTTAACTGCTTTTGCTGTGCCAACACGCTGGAAGCAAAACAGGAACAGGCCAAAGCGGATAATAAACCCTACCGGTACGATGACACCTGCCTCTTTTTAACACCCGAAGAAACGATAGACAATGAAGCCCCTTTTACTGTTCGTCTGCGTAAGCCGACTGTTGACATCGAGTTTACAGACATTATTAAGGGCAAGATGAGTTTTAAGCCTGCCGATATTGATAGTTTTATCATCCTTCGTGAAGATAAAAGCCCGACATATAACTTTGCATGCGCTATTGATGATATGCTGTCAGATATCTCGATGGTAATACGCAGTGAAGAGTATACCTCCGATACGCCCAAGCAGATCGCTATACGCGCGGCATTGGGGTATACGAAAGAGATCGAGTATGCGCATCTTCCTGTGATTCTTGATGAAAGCGGTCAAAAGATGGACATGCGTGATGATGCAGCAAGTATCAAATGGCTTCTTGAAGAAGGTTTTCTTCCCTCTGCAATCATCAACTATCTAATACTGATCGGAAACAAACCGTCTCAGGAGATCTTTGAGCTTCAAGAATCACTTGAATGGTTTGACCTTACTGCCATATCGAAGGCACCGGCAATGTTCGACATCGATAAACTGCGTTTAATCAATAAGAAACATCTTGAAAGACTTGATGATCTTGAGTTGTCACGATATGTCGGTTTTGCTGACAAGGATATCGGTAAGCTTGCCAAGGTCTATTTAGAAGAGGTCTCCACAACAAAAGAACTTCGTGAAAAGATCGGTGTTGTATTTGCTGAAAAGAAGATTCCTGAAGAGTTCAATGAAGCAGCTGGAATAATGAAAAAGATACTGCATGATGCTCCTTACTTTGAAGAGTTTGATGCATTTAGAGATTACATCATGAAAGAGAGCGGATTAAAAGGAGATGATTTTTTGAAACCCCTTCGTCTTTTACTTAGCGGTACAGAGCACGGACCTGAACTGGCTGTGATCTATCCTTTCATTAAAAACTATATGGCGGAGATTGTAAAATGAACATGCTAACTGAACTTATATCGGGTCTTTTGATGATCTTGAACAATCTGATACTTGTCTATATGTGGGTGATCATCATAGCGGCACTCTTGACATGGGTCAG
>JBFEIF010000025.1:0-23001 GCA_041553795.1 Sulfurimonadaceae bacterium | reverse complement strand
GCCAGCAACTGCCATTACCGAGGCAAAGAACAAGTTGGTCTTGATTGATAGATTAGTTAACATATATACCCCTTTCTTGTCTTGGAATTTTAACATAGAAAATAGAACTCAATGTCTTTGGCTTTTATGAAGACTAAAAAGAAAGATGAAGTATTGAAGAGGACATTAGCAGATAATAGGCAGTTGGCTTGGGTTTTTAATGGTGTTCCTATAAAAGTACTAATCTACAAGAAACAAATTTATTAATATAAAGTTATCTTTTGTATACTAACAGAATCTAAAGCTGGGACTTTATATGGAATACAATCCTCAACATTTACTTTTAATCTTGACTTGCATTAGCATCATGTCTGTTGTTAGTTTGGGGTTGATTGTAAAAACAATCAATCAGGAGATCTGTTGGCAAGAGGAGATGCTTTATTACAAAGTCTATTTTACTTTAGCATTGACTCTAACCATTCTGCAACTTGTTGTTTTTACATTGTATCTTCCTCAACAGTTAATAATTTCTTTTATTCTGTATTTTGTTCTTCATATAGTATTACTTTGTGCATTGGTAGAAAAAGCAAGAAGAAAAGAGACAGCATATCTTTCTGGAGTATTCATATTTATTTTGCTGTCAGCGAATTATGTATGGAGTTATGATGACAGAGAAATAAGGATGATCTATATAGTGTTTACGCTTATATATTTTAGTTTTTTAGTATATGTTTCGATTCAAAGAGCAAAAGAAGAGAAAAACAATGGATACTATATTTTCACTTTAGCCTTTTTCTCTGTACTGCTGTCCTCAGTTCTGATGATCAAGAGTTTGGCCGATGATGATAGAGAAATGATCAACAGTTTATCTATGGCTGGCAATCATATAGGGTTTGCACTAGTTATTATTGGGTTTTTATCACTGGTCCTTGTTAATGAACATAAAAAATTATCATTATTAGCGACAAAAGATACCTTGACGGGTATGAATAACCGTAGAGGGCTTCAGATAATGTTAGATGCGATGATTCCATCGTCTAACCGTAACAATAGATGTCTGAGCATTATTACAATGGATATAGACTTTTTCAAAAAGATAAATGACACTTATGGACATGATGGTGGTGATATCGTATTAAAAGAGTTCGCAGAACTCATAATGAAGTCTCATCGTAAAAGTGATATAAGCTGCCGTTTGGGTGGAGAAGAGTTTGTTCTCGTGTTGCCTGACACAGGTAAAGAGGGTGCCAATATAATCGCAGAAAAGTTACGTAAAAACACTGAATCTTTAGATATTGATATCGAGAATGAAAACGTCAAGATCACATCGAGTTTCGGCGTGGCAACAAGTTGTTCTAATATTGATGCGGATGGGATGTTAAAAGATGCGGATAAAGCCTTATACATGGCAAAAAATAATGGTAGAAATAGAATATTCCATATTGATGATATATGAATTACTTAAGAGTCTTTTGTCGAAAACTTGAGTGAAACATCACGATAACGTAAGGCAGATAATAGGCAGTAAACTAGCACATTGTTGTGCTAGTTGGTGATAAGTCTTATTTAATATAAGGTTTCAGAACCTCAGGAATAGTGATGCTTCCATCTTCGTTCTGATAGTTCTCGATGATCGCTACAATAGTACGTCCGACCGCGAGAGACGAACCGTTTAGCGTATGGACAAGAGAGTTCTTTTTACCGTCTTTGTACGTCTAGCTTGAAAGTTTCTGGTGTTGTAGATATTGTTTAAATGTTTAACAGTATCTTAAATCGATGAATATAAGAATTAACTATTTTAACTTGGTGGAAGAAAATGCATATTATATTTAATTGCTATTTCTGGAACTTTTGCCAAATCCTCTGGGAAGTTTATCACCTCTTTATCGCATTGTTTAAAAAATTCACCTACAGTTGAAGGCGCATCAAAAATCAATAATTTTGATAATTCTTTCTGTGCACCAAAAAAACCATGAATAGTACCTGATGGGGCATAAATAAAATCCCCTTTTTCTACAATTTTTTCTTCATCATTTATAATAAATCTTACTCGTCCCTCAAGTACATAATAAGCTTCATCCCATGGGTGATGATGCGGTGGAGGTCCGGCATTTTCAGGTAAATCAACGGACATTAAAGACCATTTTTTATCTGTTTCTTCTGCTTCACAAAGAAATGAAACTCGTGTTCCTAGAACATTCAACACCTCTTTTGAACCATTCTTTACTATTTTTGCTGAACTCATATTTTACCCCTTTTCATGGTATTAAACTTACTAATGTTGTTTAAAAACATAAGCTATTGTTATTCTAATGAAATTAATTTTATTAAATATTGAAGATAAATATATAATCCTTCGGGTGTTTAAAAACAATAAGTTTCCAGGTTAACAAAAACTTTTTTGTAAAACTTAGACTAAATGAAAAAATATGTATATAGTTCATATATATAAATCATTACTGTTTTTATTCATGAAAAAAGAAAAAGAATTCAAAAAACAGGCAGCTAATAGGCAGTCAGCTCTGCCTATTTATTGAGAAAAAGAAGAGATTTTTAACGAATATAAGGTTTCAACACTTCCGGGATATCAATCGAACCATCTTCATTTTGATAATTTTCCATAATAGCGACGATAGTACGTCCAACCGCGAGAGATGAACCGTTTAGCGTATGGACCAAAGAGTTTTTCTTTCCGTCTTTGAAACAGATCTTGGCACGTCGTGCCTGGAAGTCTCTGGTGTTGGAGACAGAAGAGATCTCTCTGTAGACGTTTTGGCCAGGGAGCCAGACGGCTGTGGATTAATACGTGGGAGAGGACTTTCAAAGTGTTTGTATATGTGTATTTTAGATAGGCCTATATATTAATAGTTTTTGGTCTGGGCAGCTAATAGGCAGTTGACTTGGGTTTTTTAGTGGTGTTCTGTAATTTTCTAAATTAACTTCGTGTTGTTTGTAACATATATTCACATGATATGATACATTTTTTTCAAATAAATAAAAATGTATCTAATATAAACATGTTTCATTATGATTAACTAAATTGAATAAAGGTAATTAATGTACAAGATAATCAAAAATTCTCTTATTTCTACGATGGCACTTCTATTTATAGCTTGTGGTGATGGAGGTAGTGGAAGTAATACAGTTACTACTACATCAGCAACATTAGTATCAATAGCAGTTACTCCAAATACTCCTAGTATTGCGAAAGGGTTGACTCAACAGTTAACGGCAATGGGTACTTATACTGATGGTAGTACGGTTGATATTACTTCTTCTGCTACTTGGACTTCGGCAAATACTTCTGCTTCAACGGTTACTTCATCTGGTTTAGTAACTGCGGTTGATGTCGGAGATTCTATTGTTACTGCCACTAAAGACAGTATCTCGGGTACGGCTACAGTTACTACTGTTAATTCAGCCCCTGTTGGCCAAAATATAACATATAATGCTAACGGTGGGTTTGCAGTTACTATCGATTTAAACAACTACTTTAGTGATGCAGACGGTGACCCCATGACAGGGACAGTTGTAGGATCAGGCATACTAAGAGGCACAATAGGACAGGGATGGTGGAGTGCGACTATTTCAGGTATGTCTGCAAGAATTGAAGTTGATACTAATACTGCCTATGAGGGTGATGCCTATATGGACTTTACCGTTACAGACGGAACATCAACGAGTGCAGTATATAGGTTTACTTGTACTAACTTACAAGGTTCATATTATTAAGGAAATTTTGAAAATAAATACCCCCGTGTACTTGTATCGGGGGGGGTATTCATAAGTTTTTAATAGACGAACTCTGAATAAGTTATAGCTTACAGTTTAAACTATCAAATATGTCATAGTTCTTATGGTCGCTGTCCTTCCTTTAGTATATATTTGAAATCCCAATAACTATAATTTGATCTATAACGGAAGCCTTGAAGGTATTAGTCGTTTTAAAGAGATGAAGTTTTTTAGAATGGATTATGATGACTATAAAAGAGCGTGTTTAAATAGTTTTTAGAGGATGAAAGCAGGCAGCAAATAGGCCGTTAACTCTGCCTATTTTTGAGAAAAATAATAAATTCTTATCTAATGTAAGGCTTCAACACTTCATGGATATCAATTGTTCCATCTTCATTCTGATAGTTTTCCATAATCGCGACCATAGTACGTCCAACCGCCAGAGATGAACCGTTTAGGGTATGGGCTAAGATGTTTTTCTTACCGTCTTTGTAACGGATCTTTGCACGTCTTGCCTGGAAGTCTCTGGTGTTGGAGACAGAAGAGATCTCTCTGTAGAAGTTTTGGCCTGGGAGTTAAACTTCTATGTCCTTAGTTTAAAATCCTTTATAAGTGTTGGTATACAATGGTTTGACTACTATGCAAAATTTTATTTTAGATGTTTCGGCAGTGTATAGGCGGTTAATATGGAGTATATATGACTAAATATTATAGATACTTATTTTGTTGTAAAGTATATAAAAGTAACAATTTTATATAAATTTTATTAAATTCAAATAATCCAGTAGGAGCTTAAAGTTATACAATTAGAATTTGCAACATATTACATAAAATATAAGGGGATTTTTACGATGAGTATATTTAAAAGTACAGTTTTTGTTTTTTCATTGGTGCTTTTTATTGGCTGCGGCGAAGGAGGTAGTAGTGGAAATAGTGGAACAGTGTCCAGTGTTACAGGTACTTTTGTTGATGACCCAGTAAAAGGCTTGAGCTATAAGTGTAGTTCTGGTAATTCAAATCAAACAGATATTGACGGTAAATATACTTGTAATACTGGTGACAATGTAACTTTCTCCATTAATGGAGTTACTATTGGAACTATTGCTGCACAAACTACTGTGATTAGTCCTTATTCCCTCTTTCCAAACGATAATGCAGCTGCTTTAAATCTTGGTCGTTTACTACAATCAATAAATACAAAACAAACAAGTGGTATTATAGATGTAAACACATCATTAGAGGTTTTAATCCCATCTAATACTAACTTTGCAAATGCTTCATTTGAAACAACTATTGAAACAGCTTTATCAATTACTCTGGTAAGTGAATATGAAGCTCAAACCACTATGAATACAGCTATTACAGCAGTAGGTGGAAGTGTCCCTACTGATTTAAATCATATTCCAGTAGCAAATGCAGGTATGGACCAAAATGTTACTACAACATCAGTAGTAACATTGGATGGTTCATCATCTTCAGATGCAGATTTGGATACTTTAACTTATACCTGGAATATTGTAAGTAAACCAACTGATTCAAGTGCTACTCTGTCATCTGTAACAGTTTTGAATCCAACTTTCACAGCAGATGTAGGTGGGCAATATGTTCTTAGTTTAGTTGTAAATGATGGAACTTTAGATAGTGCTGCAGATACAGTAACTATAATGGTCCTGCCTGTTTGTAAACAAGTTGCTGTAGCTCCAAATCATAGTGTTTGTTTAAAGTCTGATGGAACTATTTGGAGTTGGGGATTTAATCTATACGGTCAACTAGGTGATGGTACAAATACATCTAGTTACTATAGTGTTGTTCAAGAAGCTACCAAATCAACATCTTGGGCATCTATTTCAGCAGGCCGGGATTATACAGTTGCTATGAAAAATGATGGAACTTTATGGGCTTGGGGATATAATTTTTTTGGTCAGCTTGGTAATAACTCTACTGCAAATAGTAATGTACCAGTACAGGAGGCGACACAGGCCAAAGATTGGTTAAGATTTTCTGCTGGAGTTTCAACAGTCGCTGCAATTAAAACTAATTATACGCTTTGGTCATGGGGAAATAATCAATATGGTGAAATTGGTGATGGAACAACTATAGATCGTACTGTACCTACACAAGAAGCTACGAAAGCAACAAATTGGTATCAAGTTACTACAGGTGGATGGACCACAATTGCAATTAAAGCAAATAGAACCTTGTTTGGCTGGGGATCTAATGTTAAAGGCCAAATTGGTGACGGTACAAATACAAATCGTTCTATACCAACACAAGAGGTAACAAAAGCAACTGACTGGATTAGTGCAACCAGTGGTGCATATTCAAGTGCTGCTATTAAATCTAATGGAACTTTATGGGCTTGGGGTGGAAATAGTTACGGAGAGTTAGGTGATGGTAGTCCCACTATCCAAGTTTTTACACCTATTCAAGAAGTCACAAAAGCAACAAATTGGAAAGAAGTATCGATGGGGAATTCATTTACTGTTGCTCTTAAAACAGATAATACACTTTGGGGATGGGGTCGAAATCATCTTGGACAATTAGCTACCAATACATTAGTAGATAGCTACATACCAATACAAGAATCTTCATCGTCAACAGATTGGAAGTCATTAGCGATTTCAGCTAGTGGCGTAAATAATACTTCCATTGCAATTAAGAACAATAATATAATCTATGGTACTGGAGCTAATTCTTTTGGAAATATAGGCGAAGGAACAACAACTTCAAGGGAAAACTATACACACAGTACAATTTTATATTAGCATTACAAGAGTATCTATGAATTAATTCTAAATAAACTAGGCAGAAAATAGGCAGTTACTTTTGAAATAATTGCCTATTGTAAGGATTTACATCCCTAAATAAGGCTTCAATACCTCAGGAATATCAATACTTCCATCTTCATTTTGATAATTTTCCATGATAGCGACGATAGTACGTCCGACTGCCAAAGATGAGCCGTTTAAAGTATGGACAAGAGAGTTTTTCTTTCCGTCTTTGAAACGGATCTTGGCACGTCGTGCCTGGAAGTCTCTGGTGTTAGAGACAGAAGAGATCTCTCTGTAGACGTTTTGGCCAGGGAGCCAGACGGCTTATGCCATTTACATATAAAGTTTATTATAAGACATTAGTTTACAAGGATTTACTCGGGGTCTTAATGCTTTTGATTTTAGTTGGAGCAGCTAATAGGCAGTCTATTCACTAAAGATAAGTAAGTTTTAGATTACAGTGGTTTGGTAGATGCCTTAAATATGGTTATATCAATTCAATAATTTCTCTAATCAAGACTTTTCCTTGGGTGCCTCTATTTTTCGTTCATCAATGAAGTCGGGATCAGGTTTCATTAACTCTTTATTTAATGGTATGGATTTGTGAGCTTTCTTTCTCTTCTTATTCTCTTCGTATTGTCTGGGAGCATTATTATAATGTGGAATACACATCTCACACCTCCTAATTGGGTATATGAAAACTTTACTATTATTTGATAAATTTGTATGTGACATTCATCACATATTAATTATATTGTATAGTTTATACTATTGTCAGATTTGCATGACATATAGTGCAAAAGGATGAATATGAAGCGATTTGAATTTTTTAAAAGTTTGCAAAGTTCCAATAAGGAACTGCTCTTAGCACATGCTAAAGAGATAATTATTCCTCCAGGTATGGAAATCTTTCGGTAAGGTGACCAGTGTAAAGAAACATTCTTTCTTTTAGAAGAATCTGTACGAGTTTACCGTGCTCATGAATCTGGACATGATTTGACACTTTATTATCTTGAACCGCTGGAACAATGTAATGTTAATCTTAACAGTGCATTGATAAACACACCATCAATTGTGACGGCAGTCAGTGAAAGTGAATATATTGGCATCTCAATTCCATCTTATACAACACGCCACCTTTATAAAAATGAGTCTGTCTATCAAGACTATGTATTTTCGTTGTTTGCCCGTCGTTTGGAGTCTTTAGTTTTTCTTGTTGAAGATGTTAGATTCAAAAAGCTTGATGAGCGTCTCAAATGACAAATTTGCAACCCATATGGGATTTTCACGCGAAGTTATGAGTCGGCTGCTTAAAGAATTTGAACGGAAAGGGTTGATACGCTTAAGTCGCGGACAAATTGATAGACTATTCTAATTGGTTTGTGATTGAAGTCACAGACATTTTCTTCTTATTTATCTTATACTGCGTCTTATAACCCCAAAAAAGGATTTAAGATGACACGTAAAGCAATAGTAGCATTGATCGTTGGTGCTTCGTTTATAGTCGTACCATTTGCCATAGCAGGTGAAAGTAATAGTAAATGCGGAGCTGGAAAATGTGGTGCCAAAACGCTAACAGGTACACAAAGTAAATGTGGTAGTTCCAAAGATAACAGTCCGGATGGGAAACAGATGAAGGACCAAGAAAAAAAGACTAAGAGTAAGTGTGGTGCAGGTAAGTGCGGAGGTGGCAACTAAGGGGCTGAACATGTAGTGGCGTTACAAGAGGGACGCTGTTAATATATTTATGAAATTCGTTGGCAGCTCTGTTCAAATAGAGCTGTTACAGAAGCATATATGTGAGGTATAAAATGTGTGTTTTAAAGGAAAAAATAGAAAGTATATTGGATACCGGAAAAGATATATCGTTGTTATTCATCCGTCTTATTTTAGCGTACGGGTTTTATGAACCTGCAATGATGAAGTGGAATGACATATCTGCAGTCGGTGAATGGTTTGGTTCAATAGGTATCCCATTCCCAACATTAAATGCGTATATGGCAGCATCTACGGAGGGATTGGGGGTAGTGCTTTTGGCGTTAGGACTTGGAGTGCGTTTTATTTCTTTACCACTGATGATTGTGATGCTTGTCGCAATTACAATGGTGCATTTGGAAAATGGTTTGTCTGCAGGAAATAATGGTTTCGAAATCCCTTTATATTATATGCTAATGCTCTTTGTGCTTGCTACACATGGGGGTGGCAAATGGGGCATTGAAACGTTATCTGTAAAAAAAAGCTGTGAGAACAGTACATGCTGAAACTCATATTGTTTGTAGCCTTTACACTTTTTATACAGGCTTCAACTATTCAGGTTCAGGTCTTGGGCTCTGGAGGACCAGAGCTGAATGGACGTGCATCAAGTGGATACATTGTATGGATTGATGGGAAATCCAAATTACTTGTTGATTGTGGAGGTGGGACATTTCTTCGTTTTACACAAAGTGGAGCAAAGCTAGAAGATCTTGATGCTATTTTACTGACACATAATCATATTGATCACACGGCTGACTTAGTTGCATTTATGAAAGCAGGATTTTTCAGTAAGCGTTCCAACACATTGCCCGTTTATGGCGCGGATGGGAATGGGGTGTTCCCAAGTACAGATATTTTTATTCAAAGATTATTTGGAAATGATGGCGTATACTCCTATATGTCCGATATGCTGACAATACAGAGCTCTTCCTTTGAAATCCATTCCCATGCTCTTTCACAGACTGACATGACGCTACAAATGGATGGGTATGTTATTCGCAGTATTGGGGTGCATCATGGAATTGTTCCAGCATTGGCTTTTCGCATCGATGTTAAAGGAAAAAGCATTGTTTTTACAGGTGATACGAATAATCAAGATAAGACTCTTGAGCTATTTGCCTTTAATACGGATATGCTGGTTGCAGATTTTGCAATTCCACAGGGTGTAGACGAGATAGCACAGACTCTACATATGAAACCTTCCATTATCGCTGAACTGGCAAAAAAATCAGAAACAAAACATCTGGTATTGAGCCACATTATGGAGCGTTCCGAATCGTCGATCCAGGAGAGTCTTGATATCATTAAGAGACAATATAACGGCAGGATCACAATTGCTGAAGATTTAATGAATTTAACACCATAATAAGAGATATCTCTCCCTTGTCTCCGTGAAGCAGATGCAATTAAAATCTTGGTTAATATCGCGATTGAGAATAATCTTTCCTCCCTCATTTTGGAATTTGTCCAAATTGCAATTGGGAGATCAGAATCATTGCATATCACTATTATGTGTTGGACTTCAATAGAGAATCAATATCAAGATGGTCACCTTCATCTTTACCGTAATAGGCGATTTCTATCACACCACTTTCATTGATGAAGAAATCGGCCGGCATGCGTGTCATAGGTGAATCGATAATGGTTGGAAGATTTCCCATCAACATACTCTTGATGAGTGAGGGAAAGCGGAATAGCATTCCTTTTATGACCCCTAGTACCGACTTCTCCAGTGCATAAGCTTGATAATGGGTTCCTGAGGGGTCACTCATGATACGAAAGGGGGCATTGTGTTTTCCTACTGCTTTTTTCAGTGTTGCCGGTTGTGACTCAAAAATAGCAACAATCTCAAAATGCTCACGGTACTTGTCAAAGTTTTTGACAATCTTGTGAATACGAAAATTACAAAACGGACAAGTCGCAAACCGATAAAATGAGACCAACACTTTTTTTCCTCTGTAGGTCTCAAGATCGAAAGTATCATTGTTTATATCTTTGAGATGGATATTGGGGGCATGGTCGCCTTTTTCTAAACGGGACATATATAACTCCTTTTGATGTATTATGATAATCTATCACGATTGAAATATAATGTCAGTGATATTTGTCACAGTTAGGATCATATGAAAGAATTTGACTTTTTTAATAAACTATCAGATCAGACAAAACAACAGCTGCTGGAGAAGGCAGTTTTTGTTACTGTACCGACCGGGACACAATTATACGCGCAGGGTGATCTCTGCCCGGATATACTGTTTTTGACTAAAGGGCGTGTCAGAGTTAGCCGCATGCATGAAAATGGACAAAGTGTATTGCTTTATTATTTTGGTGAAGGAGAACAGTGTAACGTCAACTTTACTGCTTCTTATACAAGTGCTCCGGCAGTAGGAACAGCTGTTGCGGAAACTGATCTGGAAGGGTATGATGTACCAGCTGCATTAGTGGCGCAATTATTTGTTGAAGACAAGGAGTTCCAGCGCTATGTGTTTGATCAATATGTTCAGCGAATTGATCATATGGCCACTTTGATCGAAGAAATTCGATTTAATAGTCTTGATCAGCGATTGCTTAATTGGTTGCAATCACAACCTTCCAAAAGGATCGCTCATTCACATGAAGAGATAGGAGAAATACTGGGATGTTCGCGTGAGGTTGTCAGCCGTCTTCTTAAAGGATTTGAAAAGGATGGTGTTTTAACCCTTTCACGACGTCTCATCGAGCTTAAAATAATTTAGTGACTGTTCCCCAGTAAAAAGCTAATAATAAAAGATGCATTGCCTTTATTTATTCAACTACTATGGTTTAGTCTATTACGAAATGATTGACTCCCACACTTGAATTACTATAATTTGATCTATAACGGAAGCCTTGAAGGTATTAGTCATTTTCAAGAAATGAAATTTTTAGAATGGATTATGATGACTATAAAACAGTGCGTATTAATAGTTTTTAGAGGATAAAAGCAGGCAGCTAATAGGCAGTCAAACCTGCCTATTTTCAAAAAAAGCTAGCAAGTCTTAACGAATATAAGGTTTCAATACTTCAGGAATCTCAATAGTTCCGTCTTCATTCTGATAGTTTTCCATGATAGCGACGATAGTACGTCCGACCGCGAGAGATGAACCGTTTAGTGTATGGACAAGGCTATTCTTCTTGCCGTCTTTGAAACGGATCTTGGCACGTCGTGCCTGGAAGTCTCTGGTGTTGGAGACAGACGAGATCTCTCTGTAGACGTTTTGGCCAGGGAGCCAGACCTCAAGATCGATTGTTCTTGCTGCTGAAAAGCCCATATCTCCTGTACATAGTTGGACTTGTCTGTAAGGCAGTCCCAAAGCTTCAAGCATATCTGAAGCACAGGCGACCATATCTGCAAATACCTGGTCACTTTGTTCAGGAGATGCGATAGCGACAAGCTCTACTTTTGGGAACTGGTGCTGTCGGATGATACCGCGTGTATCACGTCCTGCCGCACCGGCCTCTTTTCTAAAACACTGGGTGAAGGCTGTCATCTTGATCGGAAGTTCGTCTGCCGGAATGATCTCGTCATTGAAAAGGTTGGTCACCGGCACTTCGCCCGTAGGGATAAGATAGAGTTCCTCTCCGTCGATCTTGTAAAGGTCTTCTTCAAATTTTGGAAGCTGGCCTGTACCCATAAGACAAGGTCTGTTGGTGATAACCGGCACAGAGACTTCAGTAAAACCGCGCTGCGCATTAAAGTCGAGCATGAAATTGACCAAGGCGCGTTCGAGTTTCGCCCCCATGCCCTGGATGACAGAAAAACGGCTTTTAGCGACTTTGACGCCTTTTTCAAAATCTATCCATTGGTTGTTTTCGGCCAGTTCCCAGTGCTCTTTGGGAGTAAAGTCGAAGCTTCTTGGTTCAAGGACTTTTTTGATCTCGATATTCTCGTCTTCATCAGCGCCGACAGGGACATCCTCATCCGGTATGTTCGGAATAGAGGAGAGGATCTTGTTGAGTTTTTCTTCTTCCAGGCGGAAAAGTTCCTGTTTTTCGGCGATGACGATCTTGTTCGCATCGACTTCAGCTTTCAGTTCAGAGATATCGCGCTTCTCTTTCATGTACTGGCCAAAAAGTTTTGACTTTTCATTTTGCAAGGCTTGTGCTGATTCAAGTTCTTGTAGGATAGCCTTAAAGACCTGGTGGACTGAGCGCAGTTCTTCAAGTAATAAAGCATCTATTTTACGACGTTGCAACATGCCTGCCACAGCATCAAAGTCTTTGTGCAAAAGTTTGATATCGATCATGTAATTCCTATAAAATAATAATGCTTTAAGTATAACAAAAATATGGTTAAAGCTTGATTTTTACTTTTATATCTGCATTAACATAAATTATATATGTTACAATTGATGAAATATAATCTCAAGTTTAAGCGGATAATGAAAAGCTACACTCATACTTATATCAGTGAAGAGACACTTTGTTCTTATATCGACCTTCATCAGTTATGCAACGAACAAAGCTGTCTTATTCAGGTGTTTTCGGGAGAGATCGATCGTGTTTTTCTAGAAGGCCTCATCGGACTGCTTTGTAAACTTCTTCCTCATGCCCACATTATCGGTGCAACAACAGATGGTGAGATAGGGCAGAAACAGGTCAGTCTGGGTGAGACGGTCCTCTCTTTTTCTGTCTTTGAAAATGTTGTTCTTAGATCAGGATATGCCGAAGGTCCTGACAGTTATGACAATGCCAGCAGACTTTTTGATAAGATCGGCAGTGAGAAGACCCGTTTGCTTATCGCCTTTAGTGATGGGATGGACTCAAACGGGGATGAAGTCCTGAACGGCTTTGGGGCTAAAAACGAGAATATGATCGTGGCCGGAGGGATGGCCGGTGACAATGCAGCCTTTAAAGTCACGTATGTCATGCATCAGAACAGACTTCTTGATCAGGGGCTCGTCGGGGTCGCTTTTGAAAGTGAAGCGCTTCAGGTCAACACGCATTACAGTTTTGACTGGGTGCCCATCGGAAACGAGATGCTTGTCACCAGAGCCGAAGGCAACCGTGTATACGAGGTCAATGGCATCTCTGCCTATGAGATATTTAAGAGATATCTGGGGGAGAACGCGGCGCGTGAACTGCCGCGTGTCGGCGTCGAGTTTCCTTTCATCATACAAGAAGACGGGATCAATATCGCCCGTGCGATCATGCGTACGCATGACGACGGTTCCTTAAGCTTTGCGGGGAATATCCCAGTAGGCTCAAAAGTACGGTTTGGAGTGGGTAATCCTGACCTTATCTTACAGCATGGCAGAGAGAACTCACAGGTGGTCCAGGAATATCCTGTCGAAGCTGTGTTTATCTACTCCTGTATGGCACGAAGGCGGTTCTTGCAGGACAATATCAATGCCGAACTGGAACTCTACCCTGACAAGATCCCAGTCAGCGGATTTTTCACCTATGGAGAGTTTTTCAGCTCAGCAAAACAGAAAAGACTTCTTAATCAGTCGATGACGATCTTGATGCTTTCTGAAAAGTCAGAATCCTTGAGCCTAAACCCTGCCGAGCCTGCACAGATGAAGATATCAGGCGGGAAAGAGTACATGGAGACACTTGAAGCCTTGGCGCATCTTGTGAATGTGACCTCGAGCGAGCTCAACAGTCTTAATCAGAACCTTGAGCAGCGCGTCGAAGATAAGGTCAAGGAACTTGAAAAATCGACAAAGTTCTTCCAGAAGATATTTGAGACATCCAATGACGGTATCTGGGTAGTCGATCTTAATAAAGACACGATCATGGCAAATAAGGCCTTATGCACAATCTTGGGCTATAGCGAAGATGAGCTGATAGGGACATCGATCTATAACTATGTGGATGAGGCCGGACGTAAGAAGATCTATAAGAACTCCGACGCCACACAAAAAGGCGAGGGCGGAACGCAATATGAGATAGAACTGGTCCAAAAAAATCGGCATCGTGTCTATTGTCTGTTCAGCTCCGAAGCGCTTAGGGATGAGAACGATGAGATAATAGGCTCCTTTGCGATCATATCGGATATCACTAAACGGAAGCATGCCGAAGAAGAACTGGTCTCATTCAATTGTCTGCTTGAAGAACGTATTGCGGAAGAGGTCTTGAAAAACCATTCAAAAGACGAACTGATGACCAAACAGATGCGTCTGGCCCAGATGGGCGAGATGATCTCTATGATAGCCCATCAATGGCGGCAGCCGCTTTCGACGATCTCGGCTATCATCTCATCGGTACAGTTGGACCTGAGCTTGAGAGGGGAAGAAGAGAAGCCGCATTTTACGGATCTTGAAAAGGTAAGTGAACACATACAGTTCTTATCCAATACCATTGACGACTTCAGACACTTTTTCAATCCAAACAAGAGTAAGGACCAGGCCCGGTTGTCTGCTCTTTTGGATAATGCTTTGGGGATCATGAACCAGTCCTTCCTTCAAAAGAAAATCGATGTCATCTGTGATTTTGACAGGTTGCAGCGTCCTTTGACCCTCTATGCCAGTGAGCTTGTCCATGTGTTCTTGAACCTGATGAAGAATGCTTTGGATGCTTTAGTAGAGACGAAGAAAGAGAATGCTTACGTCTTTATACGCGGAAGTCAATATGAGAATAAAAGTATTATCGTATTTGAAGATAATGCAGGAGGTATTCCTTCTGATATCCTGGACAAGATATTTGAACCCTATTTCACGACAAAAGATGAAAGAAACGGTACGGGTCTGGGACTGTACATGTCCAAAATGATCGTCGAAGAACACTGCAACGGAAACCTTCTTGTTGAAAACACGGACGTAGGTGCGCGTTTTTCGATAGTGCTGGATTATTAACGACTTCTTTTTAACTCATTTTTAGACGGCTTTAGGCATAATCGTGTATTATAAATAAGATAATGGATTTAAAAGATGTTGGATTTTGAAAAATACGTAAAATATTCTAAGCCGGGGCCGCGCTATACTTCTTACCCTACTGCGATAGAGTTTTCAGACAGTTATGAATACAAAATCTATGTTGACAAACTTAAAAACCAGGATGCCACACGTCCTTTATCCTTATACTTTCATCTGCCTTTTTGCCGTTCTGCCTGTTATTTTTGCGGATGTAATGTCGTCTTTACTTCCAAAGAAGAGAAAAAAGAACGCTATATCGACTATCTTTTTAGAGAGATGGAGATACTCAAAGAGCATCTTGACACTTCAAGAGAAGTCATGCAACTGCATTTTGGAGGGGGCACACCGACCTTCTTCTCGGCCGAACAGCTGGGCCGTATTATTGCCCGTATCAAAGAGACGTTTCCAAACTTCCAAGCAGATGCGGAGGTCTCCTGCGAGATAGACCCGCGTTTTTTGGATGAAGAACAGATGAAAGTCATGGTGGAAAACGGCTTTAACCGAGTCAGTTTCGGCCAGCAGGACTTTGATGAGAAAGTTCAGACAGCGGTCCACCGTATCCAGCCCTACGACATCACGAAGAATGCCGTGGACCTTGCGCGAAAGTATGGGATCAACAGTATCAATGTAGATCTGATCTACGGGCTTCCTTTTCAGACATTCGAGACCTTTAAAAAGACCTTGGATATGACACTCACCCTTCATCCGGACCGTTTGGCAGTCTTTAACTATGCCCATGTCCCTTGGCTGAAAAAGACGATGAGAAAGATCGACGAGACGACTCTTCCTACGCCGGATGTCAAGCTCAATATCTTGAAATATACGATTGATTTCTTTGAGAACAACGGTTACAAGATGATCGGAATGGATCACTTCGCCAAGCCTGATGATGAACTCTTCCTTGCCATTGAAAAAGGTGAACTACATCGAAACTTCCAAGGCTACACGACCAAGGGCGGTGCAGACCTTATCGGTATCGGTATCACATCTATCGGTGAGGGCGTTGATTATTATGCACAAAACTATAAAGAGATGGAAGCCTATGAGGCAGCAATAGACGCAGGCAAGCTGCCTTTTGAAAGAGGTGTACTCCTGAGCGATGACGATAAGATACGTCAAGATGTGATAATGGAATTAATGAGTAATTTCAAGCTTGATATCAAGCGTTTTGAGTCATCATACCAGATCAGCTTTAAAGCGTATTTCTCAGATGCGCTTGAAGCACTCAAAGAGTTCGAAGCAGCTGAGCTTTTACACGTCAGCGATGAGAGCATAGAAGTATCTCAGACGGGTACGATGCTGATCCGAAATATTGTGATGCCATTTGATGCGTATATGAAAGCGCACAGTGCAAATACCAAGACTTTTTCAAAAACTGTTTAATAGAGGAAGATATGCCGAGTTATATAAGAACTAAAGGTCAATGTAGGGAGAGACTCAATGTCAAGTCATAAAAGCCCGGAAGATATATTTAATTTTGCAGAGTTCACAGACCCCTGTGTCAAATGTGCGAAGTGTGTCCCTGTATGTACCATTCATAATGTCAATGCCGATGAGGTGACCAGCCCCCGCGGTTTTTTAGATCTGCTGGGAGCCTATCAAAGAGGCAAGCTTGAGCTGGATAAAAATGCGAAAGACATCTTCGAGAGCTGTTTCCTATGTACAGCCTGTGTCGAAGTCTGTCCAAAGTCATTGCCAACAGATATGGTCATCGAACAGGTACGCGCTGACATCGCCGAGAAATTCGGTATTGCATGGTTCAAACGGGTGTTCTTCTTTTTACTAAGGCACCGTACTATCATGGATATCATGTTCAAACTGGGCTATGTGTTTCAGACCTGCGGTTTCAAGATCAAAGCTGAGAAGTCTTCTATACTTCCGCGTTTTTCTCTGCCTATCATCAAGAAAGACCGTCTGCTTCCGGCAATGGGAAAGACCTCTTTTTTAAATAAGTATCCGGAAAACATCAACAACGGTGGAGAACGCAAGGTCGCTATCTTCATCGGCTGTCTGGCGAATTATAATTACACGAAGATCGGCGACTCTTTGCTGAAGGTCCTTGCAGAACTCAAGATCGATGCCTTTTTGGCGAAGGGACAGAAGTGCTGTTCGGCTCCTGCATATTTTACAGGGGACTTCAATACGGTCGATGCTCTTGCCAAAGAGAACATCGAATACTTCGAAACCTTTATTGACGATGTCGAAGCCATCATCATCCCTGAAGCGACCTGCTCGGCAATGATAAAGATCGATTACGAACACTATTTTCATGATCAGCCAGAATGGCATGACCGTGCTCTAAAGCTAAAGAACAAGATCTATATGGCGACAGAATGGTTGGAAAAAGCGACCAATATCCATGATGTTCTCAAAGAAAGAGGCGGACGTGATGTGCGTATTACCTATCATGACCCATGCCACGCCAAAAAGATGCAGGGCATCTTTCAAGAACCAAGAAACCTTCTTAAAGAGAACTATAATCTTGTCGAGATGAGTGATCCGAACCAATGCTGCGGTTTCGGTGGTGTCACGATGCAGACAGAAAAGTTCCATTTTGCCCAGGCTGCAGGAAAACCGAAGGCTGCAATGATCAAGGCGACGGAGGCTGAATATGTCTCTTCTGAATGTTCTGCCTGCCGTATGCAGTTGACAAATGCTATGTATGAAGGCAATGTCGACACTATTTTCAAAAACCCGATTGAGCTGATCGCCGATGCTCTGGAGAAAAAGGAATAGTCCTTTTCTCCATCTTTTTTCTCTCTTTCCTCTCTCATCTAATATCCTGATGTAATACTCTGTTTTTAAAATTAAAACTTTTAAGTATGTTTTTCATATAATTTTAAAATTTTTTTTCAAGGAAAAATGTTAATGAGTGTTAAATATATTATTATGGTGACTCTGTTGGCATTTTTAGCCGGATGTGGAAGTGAAGAAGAGAATATAGATACTGAGCTTGCTGGGATTATCAGTTACAACGGTTTGTCCGGGGATCCTTCTGTGGGAAGGTCTATCCCCTCTATCGCAGACGCCAAGGCGCAATTGGGGATGAAGCTTTTTTTTACGAAGTCTTTAGGGGGAAATCTGGATTCGGCTTGTGTGACCTGCCATCATCCGGTCTTGGGCGGAGGGGACAATCTTTCTCTGTCTATTGGAGTTGAAGCAGTCAATCATGATATCTTAGGTGAGGGCAGAAGCCCTGATTCAGGTGCTGTGAATTATGAGAACGGATATGCTCCCGTACCGCGTAATGCCCCTTCGACGTTTAATGTCGCCTTATGGGACAGGGGCCTCTACTGGGACTATCGCGTTGAGAGTATCACCCCTAATGCCGGTCATAACGGTGAAGTCGGCGGTATAAGAACACCGGACTCAGCCTTTGGTGTCGCCGATGCAAGCGCCGGAGCCAATCTGACAGTAGCGCAGGCCCGTTTTCCTGTGACGTCGTTTGAAGAGATGCGCGGATTCAGTTTTGAAAGCGGAAACAATGATGCAGTACGTGCACATCTGGCCCTTCGTCTCAAGGATCCGGGGGCACTTGATTATATTACTAATACATGGGACGCCGAGTTTACACCGATATACGGTACGGGTCAGGTGAACTTTGAAAATATCGTCGATGCCATCGGTGCGTATGAACGTTCCCAACTTTTTGTTAATACGCCATGGAAATCATGTGTAGGCGGAGATAGGGATGCGATCTCGGGTGAAGCGAAGCGCGGCGCAAAGCTCTTCTTTGAGAGTTATGAGAATGGCGGGATGAATTGTGTAGCGTGCCACAGCGGTGATTTCTTCACTGATGAAAGTTTTCATGTTATGGCAGTCCCCCAGGTGGGTCGCGGAAAAGAGTCTATCTCCGGTGATGATTTTGGACGTATGCGTGTGACTTCTGATGCTGCAGACCGTTATGCTTTCAGAACGCCGACGCTTTTGAATGTAGAAGTCACAGGACCATGGGGGCACGACGGTGTCTATACCTCACTGCGGGCAATGGTAGCGCATATGATCAATCCGGATGCAGCAGTTGCCGGATACGACTATTCTCAACTCGATGCGAACGTCAAGACTGACTTTACAGAGGTCAATACAGCTGCGGCTGTCGCCCAGCTTCATGCCAACAGGACAGCGGGTATCTCACCCCATCAGAATGTGACTGCGACGGATGCTCAGATCGATGAGATCGTCGCGTTCTTAAAGACACTGACAGACCCCTGTGTCAAAGACCGCAGCTGTATAGGCCAGTGGATACCGGCCAATGTCCAAGGACCTGACAGCCTACAGCTCAATGCTGAGGATGCTTCGGGGAATCTTCTTTAAGTTACAGATGCCTGGGCATCTGTAATCGCTTCGATTTTCGATTTCGCTATACTTCTAAAAAACTTCTGGATACTTTATGAATTATTGGAACCACATCTACGAAAACTTCGATCCTGTCGCCTTCGGTCTTTTTGGGATCAATGTCCACTGGTACGGGATAATGTACGTACTTGCCCTGGTATCAGCTCTTTTCATGGCAAAGTGGATCGTGACAAAAGACAAGCTGGATATGGACAAAAAGATTCTGGATGATTATTTTATCTGGATCGAGATCGGTGTTATTCTCGGGGCGCGTTTGGGGTATATTCTTTTTTATGATCCGAATACCTTCTATTACCTGAGCCATCCGTGGCAGATCTTCAATCCATTCTCAAACGGCGAGTTTGTCGGTATCCGCGGCATGAGCTACCATGGAGCTTTGATCGGTTTCTTGCTGGGCTCCTATTTTTTCGCACACAAAAACAGATACTCTTTTTGGTTTTTGATGGATATTGTGGCTATTGCAGTCCCAGTCGGCTATATATTTGGACGTATAGGGAATTTTTTGAACCAGGAGCTCATAGGCCGTGCTACGGAAGTGCCGTGGGGCATTTATGTCAACGGCGTCTTGCGCCATCCCTCTCAGCTTTATGAGGCACTTCTTGAAGGTATCGTTGTCGCCTATGTCGTCTATCTAATCCGTCATCGTGTCACTTTTGCGGGAGGGCTGACCCTGACTTACGGAGCCTTGTACGGTCTGGCCCGTTTTACGGCTGAGTTCTGGCGCGCTCCGGATCCTCAGATCGGTTATATCATGGGATGGATGACGCAGGGGCAACTGCTCTCTTTACCGATGATCTTTATCTCAGCGGTAGGGATCTATTATCTTTACAGGGCAAAGCTTCCAAGAGAGCTGATGAAGAAGTAAGAAGGCTTTTCAACTCTTCTGTGAAAAGTAATCCTCGTCTCTCGTCTCATAGAGTTTTAATAGAGCCATAAAAAAGGCCGTGATCGCAGGTCCCAGGACCATTCCCCAAAAACCGAAAGCAGTCAGTCCGGCCAGGATAGAGAAGAAGACCAGCAGTTCGTTTATCTTTGTCGTCGATTTGATGAAGTTCTTGTCAATATATTTGATGATCATCGGTTTGACAAAGGTATCGGCAATAACGGAGATGACGACGATAGAATACAGGGCGATAAAAAGAGCATTCCCCGTGTGTCCGAGTGAAAGCTCATAGACCATAAAGGGAGCCCACATCAACGCGCCTCCGACGATCGGTATAAGCGAGGCGATACCGTACATGATCCCAAAAAGAAGACCATTATAGCCGATAACGCTGATCATAAAGCCAAAGAGTGCTCCCTCAAGTGTCGCAGTGGCAATAATGGAGTAAAAGACAACACTCATCACATTGGAGACTTCCAGACTCAGCAAAGTCGTGTCCTGTTGAGGAAGACGGATTATCTTGATAAGATAACGCATGATATTCTTTCCGTAATACTGGGCAAAGAAGTAAAAGACAATGATCAAAAAGGCATCTTTTAAGAACGAAGCACTGTACTTCCCGGCATTGGCAGCCAGGCTCAGTGAATCGCCAGCGATGACACGCAGGTTTTCAGAGTCGGTGAACTTCTGAAGCTGCTCTTTGATAATCGAAAGCGAAGGCGGAAGGTTCTCGATCCACATCTCAAGCTTGTCATAGACTATACTGAAAGTATCGATGTTGACACCGTGCAGTCTGATCGTCAGTGTTGTCAAGAAGTAGCCGAGCGGAGCAAAAAGTAAGATAGCGAGCAAAAGACTTGAGGAAAAAGCGGCCCAAAAGTCATTTTTAAAGACTTCAAGGAACTTTTTATGGATATTGGCTGTTGAAATAGCCAACAGTGAACCGATGAGGATAGGCATCCAGTAAGCGTGATACAGCTGGTACATCCAGTAGAAGGCAAAGGCGCAAAGCATAAAGATAAAGTGTTGTGGACGCATTGAGAGTGATCTCCTAAGATTTATTCAAACAGGGTCTTTTCTTCCGAAGAGTTTTTGTATTGGGGAATGTTGAACTTTAAGACCTCATACGTCTTTGGGGTCGCGATCCGTCCGCGGGCGGTCCTTTCCAAATAGCCGTTTGCCAAAAGGTAAGGTTCAAAGACATCTTCTATGGTACCCTCATCTTCGCTTAGTGCGGCG
Source organism: Sulfurimonadaceae bacterium (assembly GCA_041553795.1). GTDB lineage: Bacteria > Campylobacterota > Campylobacteria > Campylobacterales > Sulfurimonadaceae. The sequence goes on along the minus strand of JBFEIF010000025.1, from coordinate 1,411 downwards.
GCTATAGTACTTAGTCCCATCGCCTTGCCTTTTGCCGCGACCAAAAGTTCAAGAAGACGGATGTCCATCTCATCAAAACCGTTATCATTGATACCCAGTTCGTTCAGCGCATAGCGTGTCCGCTCCAGAAGGATGGAAAGTTCATCAGCGACTTCAGCGAAGTCACGTACACGGCGCAAGAGTCTCAGGGCAATACGAGGCGTTCCCCGGCTTCGGCGGGAGATCTCAAGCGCCGCATCGCGTTCTATGGGCTTGTCAAGCTTCTCAGATGCTTTTTGCATGATAGTCGCCAACTCTTCCGGATTGTAAAACTGCAGTCTAAAGTTCATACCGAAACGATCGCGCAAGGGATTGGATAGCATACCGGCACGTGTCGTTGCTCCAATAAGGGTAAATCTCGGAAGGTCTATTTTGACGGTCTGTGCTGCAGGACCCGAACCGATGATGATATCGAGTCTGAAGTCTTCCATAGCGGGATAGAGTATCTCTTCAACAGCAGGCGAAAGTCTGTGGATCTCATCGATGAAGAGGATGTCGCCTTCTTCAAGGTTGGTAAGGATGGCGGCCAGGTCACCGCTTTTTTCGATCATAGGCGCAGCCGTGACCTTGATGTTTGTGTTCATCTCGTTGGCGATGATAAGCCCGAGTGTCGTCTTTCCCAGACCCGGAGGGCCGTAAAAAAGGACATGGTCAAGGGACTCATCCCGTTTTTTGCTGGCTTCAATAAAGACGCTCAGGTTTTTTTTGAGCTGCTCCTGTCCGATATAGTCATCCCAGGAATCAGGCCTGAGCGATTTTTCAAGTTCACTCTCTGAAGTGAACTTCTCGATCTCTACGATGCGTTCCATTAGTAGGTGTGTTCCTGAGCAGGAAAGGCTTTTCTCTCTACCTCGTCCTTGTATTGTGAAACGGCTTCTTTGACAAGACTTGCTCCGTCAATATATTTCTTTACAAATTTTGGCGTAAAGGCCTCAAACAGACCAAGCATGTCGGAGAAGACAAGGACTTGTCCATCTACACCGCTGCCTGCACCGATACCGATAACAGGGACGGAAACTGCCTGCGCTATAAGGGCAGCGGCTTCAGCCTTGACCCCCTCGACAACGATACAAAAGGCACCGGCATCTTCGATGGCTTCAGCATCTTCGATCAGTGCTTCGATCTCATGGGGTGTCTTGCCACGGACGATGTAACCGCCTTCGCCGCGAACAGATTGGGGAAGAAGACCGATATGTCCACAGACAGCGATACCGTTTTGTGTCAATGTCTTGACCAGTGCCGCTTTATCTTTCCCGCCTTCTATCTTGACGGCACCGGCAGGTGACTCCTGATAGACACGGATCGCATTTTTAAGGGCTTCTTGCGGATCGTTATAGGTCCCAAACGGCATGTCGCAGATGACAAAAGTGTT